>CAIXAY010000133.1 GCA_903917505.1 uncultured beta proteobacterium
GACTCCAAGTCGGTACCCTTCATTCCATTCGGCTGGTACACGCTGAGCTACATCCAGCGCGTAATCGGCTACCGCTTTGAGGACATCGCACCGCAGAACAGCATCGGAGACATCGACTGCCCAGTGCTGCTGGCGCATGGCATCGACGACACGACCGTGCCGGTTGAGGACGCCGAACTGCTGCACGCCGAATCGCGCAAGGAAAGCACGCGCCTGCTGCTGGTTGAAGGCAACCACGAAGATTACGAGGGATTGCGCAAGCGCGCAGAGGAGGTATTGAGTTTCGTCGCCGACGCGATGCGGCTCAAGAAGACAACGTGTGCAGACGATCAGTCCGGAACGGCAATCCCTTCAAGCAGCGTTTTCAGTTCGCCGCTTTGATACATCTCTTTCATGATGTCGCAGCCACCGACGAACTCGCCACGAACATACAACTGGGGAATGGTTGGCCAGTTGGCATAGGTCTTGATGCCATCACGAATCGCCTGATCCTCGAGCACGTTGACGCTGAAGAAGAGCGGCAGCTTGCAGGCTTGCAGAATCTGCACCGCCGTCGCCGAAAAACCGCACATCGGCGCTTTCGGCGTTCCCTTCATGTAGAGCACCACCGGGTTGCCCGTGACCTGCTCCTTGATCAGTTGCTGCACATCCATGAAAAACCTCTTTATAGTCGAGTAAATTTATCGGGATTAAGTGTACCGGTTTCCACCAGTTTGCATCAAGGCAAACAACCGCCGCTCACCCGTTCAATCGCGGCAGCGTCGCGCCAGGAACCGATAGCGCCAAAACCGGCGGCGTGCATCAATTCACGGACTTTGACCGCCTGATCGTAACCGTGTTCAATCAATAGCCAGCCACCGGGCAAAAGATGTTCGCCGGCCCCGGTGACCAGGGTCCGCAGGCACGCCAACCCATCGCCACCGGCCACCCCGTCGCAGAGGGCCAGCGGCGGTTCGAAGGGCAGACCGTTCTGCTGCAGGTGAGGATCGCCAGCGGCGATATACGGGGGATTGGAAACGATCAGGTCAAAGCGCTCATCGCCCAGCGGCGCGTACCAGTCACCTTCAAGGAAACGGATGCGCACGCCATGCCGGGCGGCATTTGCTTGCGCCACCTCCAGCGCGGCCGCCGACAGATCGACGGCGGTCAGCGTTGCCGACGGGTAGAGCCGAGCCAGCAGGATGGCGACGATGCCCGAACCGGTACCGAGGTCAACGATGCGCGCGGCAGGAAATTCCTGCGACCGTGCGCGGGCCTGATCCACGAGCACCTCGGTATCGGGCCGTGGAATCAGCACCGCCGGAGAAACGGCAAATTCAAGTCCGTAGAAGTCGGCGCTGCCCAGCAGATAAGCCAGCGGCTCGCCACTGGCACGCCGCGACAGCAGTTCTTCGAATTGCGCACACTGCTCCGGGGCCAGTTCGCGTTCGCCATGCGCAATCAGTTCGGCGTGCGTGCAGGCGCAGACCCGCTCCAGCAACAGGCGCGCGTCGAGCCGGTCAATGCGCTGACTGGCCTGGCGCCAGGCTTCGCCAATATTCACCATCGGGCGCCTGACCCCTACTCCGGACCGGCCAGTGCCGCCAGCAGTTCGGCCTGGTGCTCGGTGGACAAGGCACCGACCAGTTCGTCGAGTTCCCCGTCCATGATCGAGTCGATCTTGTACAGCGTCAGGTTGATGCGGTGGTCGGTCACCCGCCCCTGCGGGAAGTTGTAGGTACGGATGCGCTCGGAACGATCGCCGCTGCCGATCAGGCTCTTGCGTTCCGAAGCGATTTTCGCGTGCTGCTCGCGCTCCTGCGCGTCCTTGATGCGCGCCACCAGAACCGACATGGCCTGCGCCTTGTTCTTGTGCTGCGAACGCCCGTCCTGGCATTCAACGACGATACCGGTCGGCAGATGCACGATGCGCACCGCCGAATCGGTCTTGTTGATGTGCTGCCCCCCGGCACCCGAGGCGCGGAAAGTATCGATGCGGATTTCCGCCGGGTTGATGTGCACGTCGGCGAGTTCGTCGGCTTCTGCCATCACGGCGACGGTGCACGCCGAGGTGTGAATGCGGCCCTGCGCTTCGGTCTCCGGCACGCGCTGCACGCGGTGGCCGCCCGACTCGAACTTGAGTTTCGAGTAAACGCCGCTGCCGACGATGCGCGCGATGACTTCCTTGTAGCCGCCGACTTCCGATTCATTCGCCGAAACGACTTCGACCTGCCAGCGCTGCCGTTCGGCAAAGCGCGTGTACATGCGAAAGAGGTTGCCGGCAAACAACGCCGACTCGTCACCGCCCGTTCCGGCACGGATTTCCAGAAAGACATTGCGCTCGTCGTTGTCATCCCTGGGCAGCAGCAGCTTCTGCAACTCGATCTCGATTTCGGGCAGGCGCTCCCTGGCCGATTTCATTTCCGCCTCGGCCAGCTCCTTCATTTCCGGATCGCCCATCATTTCGAGCGCCGACTGCAGATCGGCATCGGCCTGTTGCCAGCCCTGGTAGAGCGCCACCACGGGGCCGAGCTCGGCATGCTCGCGTGTCAGTTTTCGATACTGATCCATGTCGCGCGTTGCCTCGCCACTGGACAGGATACGATCCAGTTCGTCCAGACGGCCGACGAGATTCTCAAGTTTGTCGCGTATGCTTAGTTTCATGTCAATCGGAATGAAGGTGGAACAGGCGCGAAACGATGGCCTGCAATTCGCTGCGGTCGCCTTCGCTCTGATTCAGGGCCTGCGTCGGCGCATGCAGGAACTTGTTGGTCAGGCGCTGTGAGAACTGCTCCAGCACGCTCGCCGGGTCCTCGCCCTTGGCCAGCAGTTTGAGCGCGTGTTCCATTTCATGCCGGCGGATGCGTTCCGCGGAGTCGCGCAGCGAACGGATCACCGGCACGCTCTCGCGCGTTTGCTGCCAGAGCAGGAAACTGTCGACGCGCGCGTCCACGATCATCTCGGCATCGGCGACCGCTGCCTGCCTTGATTCCAGCCCGGACTCGACGACCTGCGCCAGGTCATCGACGGTATATAGAAAGACATCGTCCAGTTCGCCGACTTCGACTTCAATGTCGCGCGGCACGGCCAGATCGACCATGAACATCGGGCGGTGACGGCGCGCCTTGATGGCGCGCTCGACCAGCCCCAGCCCGAGGATCGGCAACTGGCTGGCGGTACAGGAAACGACGATATCGAATTCAGCCAGACGCTCACCGACTTCTTCCAGACGAATCGCCAGGGACCCGTAACGATCGGCCAGTGCGCGTCCACGATCAATCGTCCGGTTGGCGATGACGATTTGTTTCGGTTTCTGCGCGGCAAAGTGAGTGGCGCACAACTCGATCATTTCCCCGGCGCCGATAAACAGGATGCGCTGATCGGCAATACGCTCGAAGATGCGCTCAGCCAGACGCACGGTCGCCGCTGCCATCGACACGATATTGGCCCCGATCGCCGTCGTCGAACGCACATCCTTGGCCACGGCAAAGGAATTCTGGAACAGCTTGTGCAGGGTTGTGCCGAGGGTACCAGCCTCGCGGGCGATACGCATGGCCTCCTTCATCTGGCCAAGAATCTGCGGCTCTCCGAGGACCATCGAATCGAGCCCGCTGGCGACGCGAAAAGCGTGGCGCACGGCGTTGCGATCCAGATAGGTATAAAGATAGGGCTCGATTTCGTGTCCGGACACGCGGCGGTAATCCGCCAGCCACTGGCTGACCACCTGCGGCGTATCGGCCTGACAATAGAGTTCGGTGCGGTTGCAGGTCGACAGAATCGCCGCCTCGAGTACCCGCCCACCACTCGCCAGATCGGTCAGCGCCCGCCGTAGTTCTTCGGCGTGGAACGCCAGTTGCTCGCGAACCGAGAGCGGCGCCGTGCGGTGATTGATGCCGAGAGTAAATAACGCCATGCCGGGAGTCTGTGTGCGGAAGTTGGGCGACGGGCGATTATAGCACCCGGTCCTCAGCCCCCCGGCATGGCAAGGATCAAGGTTCGGCAGGCAACGCCCGGCGAAAAATAAGGTGGGAAGCCGGTCGTTAAGCCGGGTTCTGTCGTGGACAACCATTCCTCTAGGCGCACTGTTGCCAGTACGCTCAAGCAGCCTACCCGGAAGCGGCGCGAGCCACGCCATGCGCTTCCCTATTTGGCCTTGCTTCAGATGGGGTTTGCCGTGCCGTCCGTGTTACCACGTCCGCGGTGAGCTCTTACCTCGCCGTTTCACCCTTGCCGGCCCGGGTTGCCCCGGACTTAGGCGGTCTACTCTCTGTTGCACTTTCCGTCACCTCACGGTGCCCGGCCGTTAGCCGGCATCTCGCTCTGCGAAGCCCGGACTTTCCTCTCGGCTCGAGGCTTGCACCTTTTGCCCAGCGGTTGCCTGGCCGACTTCCCGACGCGATTATACGCTCGCGCGACCGCGTATTCAGGTCGATGGTGCGGCAACAGGCGGCGCGACCGTCTCCGGTGCCGCCGGCGGCTCGACTTTGGGCGCGGCGACGAAAACGAGCGTGTCGTTGCGCATCTCGAAGTCCCCGAGCAGCGTGCCCATGCCGTCTTCCGGCGCCTTGTCGAGCGGCGCGAAGCCTTCGCAGGTGCGCGTCTCGGTGACGTACATGTGGCCGTCCTGCTTCAGGATCCAGGCATTGTTGCCCGGTGAATAGACCTCGACCTTGGCGTCGAGGCCGGCTTCCGACATCGGGTGCCGGCGCATGCAGTCGGGCATGTGCGAAGCGACGATCGAATATTTCGCCGTCTTGTCCCACGGGAAACTTGTAATGCGGATCAGGCTCAGCGAATGCGCGCTGCCCTGGATCTCGAGCGTCGCGCGCTGGTCGGAGCAGGCGGAAAGAAACGGCAGGAGC
>CAIXAY010000134.1 GCA_903917505.1 uncultured beta proteobacterium
CGGCCGCGTGATGGAAGTCCTCAGCGAACACCAGTGCCAGGGCTGGCTGGAGGGCTACCTGCTCACCGGGCGGCACGGCCTGTTCAACAGCTACGAGGCGTTCATCCACATCGTCGATTCGATGTTCAACCAGCACGCCAAATGGCTGAAAGTCACGGCGCAGCTGCCGTGGCGGCGCAAGATCGCCTCGCTCAACTACCTGCTCGCCTCGCACGTCTGGCGCCAGGATCACAACGGCTTCACGCATCAGGATCCGGGCTTCATCGACCATGTCGTCAACAAGAAGGCCGAAGTCGTTCGCGTCTACCTGCCGCCCGACGCCAACTGCCTGCTCTCGGTCGTCGATCACTGCCTGCGCAGCCGGCATTATGTCAATGTCGTCATCGCCGGCAAGCACCCGGCGCCGCAGTGGCTGGCGATGGACGCCGCGGTCAAGCACTGCGCCGCCGGCATCGGCATCTGGCCGTGGGCCGGCAACGAGGGCGAACCCGACGTCGTCATGGCCTGCTGCGGCGACGTGCCGACGCTGGAGACCCTGGCCGCGGTTTCGATCCTGCGCGAACAGCTGCCCGAGCTGAAGATCCGCGTCGTCAACGTCGTCGACCTGATGAAGCTGCAGCCGCAAAGCGAGCATCCGCACGGCTTGAGCGAGCCCGATTTCGACGCCCTGTTCACCTGCGACAAGCCGGTCGTTTTCGCCTTCCACGCCTACCCCTGGCTGATCCACCGCCTGACCTACCGGCGCACCAACCATGACAATTTCCACGTGCGCGGCTACAAGGAAGAGGGTACGATCACCACGCCCTTCGATATGACGGTGTTGAACGACCTTGATCGCTTCCATCTGGTGATGGACGTCATCGACCGCCTGCCGCAGACCGGCGAGAAGGGCGCTGCGCTGAAAGCGCAGCTGCACGACAAGCTCGCCGAACACCGGCAATATATCGAAACCTATGGCGAAGACATGCCGGAAATCCGCAACTGGCAATGGACAAACAGCGGGACAAACAGCGGGGCATAAACCACCCCGGGAGAAAACTGAAAATCATGGACAGCACCACCTACCCAAGCGGCGCGCCGCACGCGGCGCCCGACTCTTTCCACGGCAACCAGCGCGCCACACTGGCCTCCATCGCGCGCCAGGCGATGCTCGAGCGCGGCCTCGAGGCCGACTTCCCGCCGGCCGCGCGAGCGCAACTGGCGACCATCACCGGGCCGGCGCCAGCGCCCTCGGGGCTGCGCGACCTGCGCGAACTGCTGTGGGCATCGATCGACAATGACGATTCGCGCGACCTCGACCAGCTCACCGTCGCCGAGCCGCTGGCCAATGGCCAGACGCGAATCCTCGTCGCCGTCGCCGATGTCGATGCGCTGGTGCGCAAGGGCTCGGCGATCGACAGCCACGCGGCGGCGAACACCACCTCGGTGTATACGCCGGCCATGATCTTCCCGATGCTGCCCGAGGCGCTGTCGACCGATCTCACCTCCCTGAACGAAGACCAGGACCGCATCGCCGTGATCGCCGACATGCTGTTCGCGGCCGACGGCAAGCTGCTCGCCTCGGACATCTATCGCGCGCTCGTACGCAACCACGCCAAGCTCGCTTACCACAGCGTCGGCGCATGGCTCGCCGGCGCCGGCCCGGCGCCCCAGCACGTCGCCGCGCTGCCGGCGCTGGCCGACAACCTGCGCCGCCAGGACCAAGTCGCGCAACAGCTCGACGCGCAGCGCCACGCCCATGGCGCGCTCAGCCTGCAAACCATCGAGGCAAGGCCGGTGTTCACCGGCGAAGTGCTCTCCGACCTCGAACTCGACGAGAAAAATCGCGCCTCGCAATTGATCGAGAATTTCATGATCGTCGCCAACGGCGCCGCGACCCGCTACCTCGACAGCAAGCAGTCGCCTTCGCTGCGCCGCGTGCTGCGCTCGCCCGAACGCTGGGAGCGCATCGTCCAGGTCGCCGCCGCCTTCGGCGAGCACTTGCCGAAGGCGCCGGACGCCGTCGCGCTCGAAGCTTTCCTGGTCAGCCGCCGCGCCGCCGATCCCGACAAATTCCCCGACCTGTCGTTGACCGTGATCAAGCTGATCGGCCGCGGCGAGTATGTCGTCGACCTGCCGGGCGGCGTGGCGCCCGGCCACTTCGGCTTGGCCGTCAAGGATTACACCCATTCGACCGCCCCCAACCGGCGCTATCCCGATCTGATCACCCAGCGCCTGCTCAAGGCCGCGCTGGCCGGCGCGCCGGTGCCTTACGGCGCGGACGAACTCGCCGATCTGGCGCGCCACTGCACCGAGCGCGAGGACGCCGCGACCAAGGTCGAGCGGCGTGTGCGCAAGTCGGCCGCGGCGCTGCTCCTGTCGAGCCGCATCGGCGAGGCTTTCGACGCGATCGTCACGGGTGCCGCCGACAAGGGAACCTGGGTGCGCATCCCCAAGCCGCCGGTCGAAGGACGGCTGGTCAAAGGGTTTGCCGGAATGGACGTCGGCCACCGGTTGCGCGTGCGCCTCGTGGGCACCGATGTGCAGCGCGGATTCATCGATTTTGCCGCGGCTTGATATGGCACAGTGAATTGCAATGTCAAAATAC
>CAIXAY010000135.1 GCA_903917505.1 uncultured beta proteobacterium
CCGTTCAATCATGGCGCCCACAGCGATATAGCCCAGATTCGAGTACGCGAATCGCGTTCCCGGATCGCTTTCCAACGGCCGTTTGCTTGCCTGCTGGACGAGCCAGTACCGGAGGTCGTCGAGATTTCCGTCCTGCAGCATCGCGTCCATGTACAGATGGCCGATTTCATCATTGTCGGAGGGCAGGCCGCTGGTATGCGACAGGAGTTGCTCGAGCGTGACCGACCGCAGCCGGGGATCCATCTTCTCGCTGAGCTCAGGAAAGACATCGACGAGAGTCGAATTCCACCGGAGCTTTTCCCCTTCCACCAGCATTGCCGCCAGCAGGGCCGTCATCGCCTTGGTGTCCGAGCCGATGTGGAAGCGGTCGTTAATCGTGACCGGAATACTGGCACCCACCCTGCGCGTGCCGACGGCGCCTGCCGAAAGAACCTTGCCATCCTTGACAACGGCGGCGGCGATGGCGGGCAGGCCGTACTGCGATAAATAGGGTTTGAGCATCGCGTTCAGGGAAGTCTGCGCTGGCGCGATCCCGACGCTGCAAAAGACGATACCGATGGCCGCGAGTTGAGACAGATGCCGCAGAATGCTCGTCATAGGATTTGTCCTCCTCATGCGATTATGATGGCACTTTTGTGCTGTGCTGCGCGAAGAATACTCCCGAAAAAGAACGCCGTCCGAGGTGGGGCCTCCGTTCCCGGAACTGCGCAGGCCTCACCTCTTTTCGTCCTTCTGATGCCGAGATGCCAATCGATTTTAAGGCGATCAGAAATCTTCAGCGCGAGAGAGCCGTCGACTATGCGTCATCGAGCGTCGGCATCGCCTGGAGGTGCGAGACCTCGCCCCATGTCTCGAGCCGCCAGGCCGAATCTGTGATGGAGAACACGTTGACCGAGGCATTGAATATCGAAAAAGACCGGTGGATTTCAAGGGGTAACTGGACGGCCCTGCGGAAGAAGCTGTCCAGAGCACCGCCGTGCGCCACGACCAGGAGTGTGGCACCGGCATGCTTGCGGGCAAGGTCTTCCACGCACTCGACATTTCGCAGAAATTTTTGTCTGGCGCTCTCTCCCCTCGGTACCTTGTACTCGGGATTGCCCGACAGGAGCGCCGCAGCCTCCGCCGGATGCTTTTCCTGAAACTCGGAAAGCGTCATGCCTTCCAGAATTCCGTAGCTCCGTTCGCGCAGGCGCGCGTCGGTGTTGATCGGCAAGCGCAGCCGTCGTGCGATGATATCGGCCGTTTGCACCGCGCGGCCGAGGTCGCTGCTGTAGATCATCTCGATCGCCAGGCGCGACAACGCTTCCGCCATGGCACCGGCCTGTTGCTCGCCCCGGTTCGTGAGGGGACTGTCCAGATGTCCCTGATTCCGCCCTGCTCGATTCCATTCGGTTTCGCCGTGGCGGACTGCGATGACAACCGTTGGCTTCTCTGCCTGTGCCTCCATGTTCTCTGCTTTCCCCAAAACGGCAGCAGACAAAAGAATGCCACCCTTTCAGTCCTGTGGTGTGAGTGGTTAAACCAACCCGTTCGCGCGGCACATGGTACGTCGGCGCGGTATCGGCGTCAAGTCATTTTCACCGGACAG
>CAIXAY010000136.1 GCA_903917505.1 uncultured beta proteobacterium
GAAGACGCCCACGAACGGCTGTTCTCGGTCTATGCTGAAACCCTGCAGCGTTTTGCCGATCTGCCGCGTGAATCCGACCTGCGGCGCTTCGAGCGCGCCTTCCTGCAGGAAGTGGGTTATGGGCTGACGCTGGAAAACGACGCCAAGGGAATCCCGATCGAGCTTTCCGGCCATTACGCCTACGAGATCGAACATGGTCCGGTACGGCTCGACCGCCCTGGAAGTTCGGCGCTATCGGTCAGCGGCAGGACATTGATCGATCTGGCGAACGAGGATTTTTCCGATCCGCGTTCGCTGCTCGAAGCCAAGCAGCTGATGCGCGCGCTGATCGCTTATTACACAGATGGCAAGAGTTTGCAGACCCGCAAGATTTTTATGGAGCTACATGAATTATGATCGAACTGGGCGTAAATATTGATCACGTGGCCACGATAAGGCAGGCGCGCCAGACCTACGAGCCGGAGCCGGCCTGGGCTGCGGTCGAAGCGCATCTGGGTGGCGCCGATGGCATTACCGTCCATCTGCGTGAAGACCGCCGGCATATTCAGGACGCCGATGTCGAAAAGCTGCGCACCTTGACCCAGATCAAGCTCAACCTGGAGATGGCGGCAACCGACGAGATGGTCGAGATCGCCTGCCGGCTCAAACCCCAAATGGCGATGCTGGTGCCTGAAGGCCGGCACGAAGTGACGACCGAAGGCGGCCTCGACATCGTCGCGCAGGAAGCCAAGCTGAAGCGGGCGGTCGAACGGCTGAGCGCGGCAGGGATCATCAGCAGCGTCTTTATCGACGCCGAGCTCGATCAGGTTGAAGCGGCAGCGCGCATCGGCGCGCGGGTTTGCGAAATCCATACCGGCCCCTATGCGCATGCTTTCCACCACAAGGGACGCGATGCGCAAAGCCCGGCCGTCCTCGCCGAACTCGAAAAAGTTCGCGCCGCCGGTGCCGCGATCATCGGTCTCGGAATGCGCTTCAACGCCGGCCATGCGCTCAACTATTTCAACGTGCAGCCGCTTGCCCGCTTGCCGGGGATACGCGAACTGCATATCGGGCATGCGATTGTCAGCCGGGCGATTTTTGTCGGCCTGCGCGAAGCCGTGCGCGAAATGAAGCGCCTGATGCGCGAGGCGCAGGCGCATGCCGCATCGCCGATGAGTTCAGGCAGCTAATGATCTTCGGCGTCGGCACCGACATCGTCGCCGTCGCGCGGCTCGGCAAGCTTTATGAGCGGCATGGCGAACGGGGGCTCGAAAAACTGCTGACGCCCGCCGAACGCGACGACTTTGAGTGCGCCAGCGACCCGGCGCGTTTCCTGGCCAAGCGTTTCGCCGCCAAAGAGGCCTTCGGCAAGGCTTACGGTACCGGCGTCGTTGCGCCGGCGACCCTGTCCAATATCGGCGTCATGCACGACGCACTCGGCAAGCCCGCCTTCAGCTTCGCGCCGGAGCTTGCGCGGCTTCTCGCCGAGCGCGGATTGGTCGCGCACCTTTCGATCAGCGACGAGCACGACTATGCGATTGCCTTCGTGGTCATCGAGCACGCATGATCATGCCGTGCAAGTTGCCACACGGACCGTTGATGATCGATGTCGGCGGACTCGAATTGAACGACCTCGATCGTGAGCGCCTGACGCACCCGCTGGTCGGCGGCCTTATCCTTTTCGCGCGCAACTATCACGATCCGGAACAGTTGAGCCGCCTGACCGCCGAAGTTCATGCGCTGCGCTCGCCGCCCTTGCTGATCGCCATCGACCACGAAGGCGGGAGGGTGCAGCGTTGCCGCGAGGCGTACACCCGCCTGCCGCCGATGCGCCGCCTCGGGCAATTGTGGGAGCAGAATCCGGACGAGGCGCTGAGCGCGGCGCAAGACATCGGCTACGTGCTGGCCGCCGAGTTGCGCGTGAACGGCGTCGATCTCTCCTTTACGCCTGTCCTTGACCTCGACTGGCAGCGTAGCGCCGTGATCGGCGATCGCTCCTTTCATGGCGATCCGCAGGTCGTCGCAAAACTGGCCGGCGCCTTGATCGCGGGCCTGCATCGCGCCGGCATGGCCGCTTGCGGCAAGCATTTTCCCGGCCACGGCTGGGCGCTCGCGGATTCGCACGTCGCCATTCCGATCGACGAACGCAGCCTTGCCGAACTCGCCCCCGACCTGGCGCCGTATCGGCAGCTGCACCTCGACGCCGTGATGCCGGCGCATGTCATCTACCCACAAGTGGATACGCGTCCGGCCGGTTTTTCGCCGGTCTGGATCGCCATGCTGCGCAAGGAGCTTGCTTTCGCCGGCGTCATTTTCAGCGACGATCTCTCGATGCATGGCGCAAGCATCGCCGGCGACATCGTCGAACGCGCGACAGCCGCATGGGCTGCCGGTTGCGACATGCTGCCCGTTTGCAACGCGCCCGACGCGGTTCGCGACCTGCTCGAACGCTGGCAGCCGGAAGCTGATCAACGGCGTGCGGCGCGCATTGCCCGCTTGCTGCCGACGACTGGTGCGGACGCGCCGGACAAGAACCCGCACTACCTTGCCGGCATCAGGATGGCGGAAGCGCTGCGCGGCTAGGTCGAAGATCAAGCAAGCGATCGGCGAGCGAAGGACGCTTGGTACTGAAGTTCAATAAGGGATACTTCCGGCCCGACCGGAAATGCGTCAGCCATTTCACCGCCGGACTCAGGTGCAGCCTCGCGGCGAAAAAAAAGGCAGCCCCGGGGCTGCCTTTTTCCGCACCGCGAAGCGCTCAGCTTGACTTGACGCGCGCCCGATACTCGTTGCTGCGCGTATCGATTTCGATCTTGTCGCCGATTTCAATGAAGGCCGGAACCGGAAGTTCGAATCCGGTCACCAGGCGCGCCGGCTTCATCACTTTGCCGGAGGTGTCGCCCTTGACCGCGGGTTCGGTGTAAATGACTTCGCGCACCAGGCTGTTGGGCATTTCCACCGAGATCGCCTTGCCCTCATAAAAGACGACTTCGCAAGGCATACCTTCTTCAAGGTAGTTTAGCGCATCGACCATGCACTC
>CAIXAY010000137.1 GCA_903917505.1 uncultured beta proteobacterium
CGCCACCCCTTGCCGAAAAAACCCTTGAATAATTAGTAGTTAGCGAGCATATGGATAATCTACATTAGATGCTAGCAATAAGTATCCGGCGTGTAAAGCCATTTTTTGTTGTGATTTTGGCCTCGCGGCGACAGCCATTCGGCCAACGTTTATAATGCCCGAACTTGTTTCTTTGCCTGGATACCGCCTTGCCTAATGCTTCCCGCTGGATACTCTATCCGATCCTCTTCGTGCTCGGTCTGGCCGCCATGGCCATGGCAATGGCCGCCGTCGTCCTGATCCTGACCTATCCCAACCTGCCTTCGCTGGAAATTTTGACCGATTATCGGCCCAAGGTTCCCTTGCGCGTCTACACTGCCGACGGTTTCCTGATCGGCGAGTTCGGCGAGGAACGGCGCGCCGTGGTGCGTTTTCAGGACGTTCCGGATGTCATGAAACAGGCCATTCTTTCCGCCGAAGACGAACGTTTCTACCAGCACAGCGGGGTTGATGCCGTCGGCATCGTGCGTGCCGCCTTGAGCAATCTCCTCGGCGGCGGCAAGCGGCAGGGTGCTTCGACGATTACCCAGCAGGTGGCCAAGAACTTCTTCCTGTCATCCGAAAAGACTTACGCCCGCAAGCTTTACGAAGCGCTGCTCTCGTTCAAGATCGAGAACAACCTCTCCAAGGATCAGATTTTCGAGTTGTATATCAACCAGATCTACCTCGGGCAACGCGCTTACGGTTTCGGCGCCGCGGCGCAGATTTATTTCGGCAAGCCGCTCAAGGATATCTCCGTCGCCGAGGCGGCGATGCTGGCCGGATTGCCGAAAGCGCCTTCGGCGTTCAATCCGGTGGTCAACCCCAAGCGCGCCAGAATGCGCCAGCAATATGTGCTGCGCCGCATGCGTGAACTCGGCTTTATCGATGAGAAACAGCACGAAGCGGCCTTGAAGCAGACACTGATCGTCAAGCGCGACAGCAACGAATTTGCCGTGCACGCCGAATTCGTCGCTGAAATGGCGCGGCAGATGGCGGTCGAACGCTTCCCCGAGGACGTCTATACGCGCGGTCTGCGCGTCTATACGACGATCCTGAAGGGCGACCAGGAAGCCGCCTTCGACAGCATGCGGCGCGGCGTTCTCGACTATGACCGGCGGCACGGCAACCGCGGCGCCGAAACCTACGTCGACATGGCCGACATCAAGTCCGAACAGGACGAAGCCCTGGACGAACTGTTGCAGGACTTTCATGATTCGGAGGATCTGCATCCGGCGATCGTGCTGCAAGCCGATGCCAAAGAGATTCGCGCCTACCGGCGCGGCGGCGAAATTGTCACGATCAGCGGCGAGGGCCTCAAGTTTGCTGCCCGCATGATCGATGAGAAAGCCGCGACGAACAAGCGACTGCGCCGCGGCGCCATCATTCGCGTCCAGACCGATGAGAAGAACAATTGGCGCATCACGCAAATGCCCGAGGTCGAATCCGCTTTCCTGTCGGCCGATCCGCAGAACGGCGCCATCCGCTCCTTGGTCGGCGGTTTCGACTTCAATCGCAACAAATTCAACCACACGACGCAGGCCTGGCGGCAGCCCGGGTCGAGCTTCAAGCCCTTCATTTATTCCGGCGCGCTGGAGAAGGGCTTTACGCCGGCATCGATCATCAACGACGAGCCGATCAGTTTCCCCGCTTCGGTGACCGGCAGCCAGGCCTGGGAACCGAAGAACTACGACGGGAAATACGAAGGCCCGATGCGCATGCGCACGGCGCTCGCCAAGTCGAAGAACATGGTCTCGATCCGCTTGCTGCAGGCCTCCGGCGTGCATTTCATCCAGGACTACATCACCCGTTTCGGATTCGACGCCGACAAGCACCCGCCCTACCTGACCATGGCGCTCGGCGCCGGTTCGGTGACGCCCTGGCAGATGGTCAGCGCCTATGCCATTTTCGCCAACGGCGGCTCGCGTATCCAGCCCTACATCGTTCGCGACATCGTCGACGAGAAAGGGCAGGTGCTCGCGCAAGCGCAGCCAGCCAGCATCGAGGATGAGGATTCGCGCGCCATCGATCCGCGCAACGCCTACCTGATGGACAGCATGCTGCGTGATGTGACCATTTACGGCACTGGCGCGCGCGCCTCGGCGACGCTCAAGCGCCACGATCTGGCCGGCAAGACCGGCACCACCAACGAGCAGGTCGACGCCTGGTTCTGCGGCTATCAGCGCACCGTCGTCGCCTGTTCATGGATAGGCTTCGACCAGCCGCGGAGCCTGGGCGGCCGGGAAACCGGCGGCTCGGCGGCGCTGCCGATGTGGATAGGCTACATGGCCAAGGCGCTCAAGGACGTTCCCGAGTCGTTCATGCCGCAACCCGAAGGATTGGTCGCCCTGGACGCGGTGAGTTCCGGAAAGGGGCCGAGCAAGGAGTTGTTCTACAAGGAAAATGTCCCGCGCGAAGTGGAGCCCGAGCCGCCGCAGGACCCGAACG
>CAIXAY010000138.1 GCA_903917505.1 uncultured beta proteobacterium
ACCGGCGAGACCGGCGAAGCTGCCGTCTGATCGCCCGTTGCGATTAGAATGACGGCTCGCGCCATCGCGAGCCGTTTTTGCATCGGTGCGCCTGCCCGACCGCGGCCGCGCACCATTCGCAGCGCGTTGCATTCGCCGCTGCGTCATCTCAACCACTGCAAGCGCAAGGAGCAGGAACAATGTCCGAGGATGGATTTCACGTGCACGGCCCGCACGATCACGAAGTTGAACATGCCGCGCAACACGGCGGCGACCGTTTTACCGCGCAGGTGGCGGTGCTGACGGCGATCCTGTCGACGGTCGGCGCGATCTTTGGCTACATGGGCGGGCATTCGCAGAATGCGGCGCTGCTCTACAAGAACGAAGCCGCAATCCAGAAAACATCGGCCTCGGATCAGTGGAATTACTACCAGGCCAAGAGCAACAAACAGAACCTCGCCGAACTGGCGGTCGCGCTGACCAGCGGTTCGGCACAGGAAAAATTCAGCCAGGCCGTCGAGCGCTACAGGACCGAAAAAGAGGAGATCAAGGTCGCCGCCGAAAAACTCGAAGCGGCCGCCAAGGAAGCCGACCAGAAGAGCGACGAGGAAATGCATGTGCACGAACGCTGGGCGCTGGCAACCACCCTGCTGCAAATCGCCATCGCGCTTTCGGCGATTACGCTGCTGACCCGCAAGCACTGGATGCTGGGCGGTGTCTTCTCTGCCACGGGAATCGGCCTGGTGTTTGGCGTGATCGGCTATCTGCACCTGTGAGCGCCAATGCGCGCGGCTGATCGCCTTCGCCAACTCCTGCTCGGCCTGGCCTGCGGCCTGCTTGCCGCGACCGCCGCCGCCGGCGAGCCTTGCCGCATCGGCTTCGACATCGGCGCCTCCGGCATCCGCGCCGGTTCTTCCGCCAGCCGCGTGACGGCGCGGACCGACATCGATTATCTCGGCCCGCTGTTGGCCGGCCGGGGTCTAGAGGAAAGGCTCGCCGCAACGATCGCGGCGCTGCGCGCATTGCCGCAGGAGGGCGGTTTCCCGGCCGCTTGCGCGCGCGTCGGCGGGGGCTTTTCCGCCTGGCGCATCGCTTCGCGCGAGGATGCCGGAAAACTCGCCGGCATGCTTGCCCGCATCGAGGCGGCGAGCGGCGTCGCGGTGCTGGTGCTGCCGCAGGATGTCGAAGCTCGCTACGGTTATTTCTCGGCGCGCCAATTGCTCGGCGACCGGCTGCGAACCAGCCATGTGCTCGACATCGGCGGCGGCAGCATGCAGATCGCCGGCGAGCACTCGTCGTTCGGCGACGATCTCGGGCAGAAAATCTGGCATCGCACCCTGTGCGAAAAAATCCGCATGACGCCGAATTGCGTCCTGCAGCCGATGACCGAAGCCGAGCTCGCCGCGGCGCGCACCCTGCTGGCGGAAAAGCTGCAGGGCATCGGCGCGGCGCTGCCACAAGCCGTGACGCTGACCGCAATCAGCCCGCCGGTCACGCGCGGCGTCCTGCCGGCGGTCGAGCGCCTGTTCGGCAAAGATGCCGAACACGACGCCGTGCCGCGCGCCAGGCTCAGCGCCGCAATCGGGAGGACCGCCGGGCTGACGCTGGACGAAGCCGAAAAATTCTTCGCGATTCAGGATAGATATGCCAATTACCTGCTTTCGGACATGCTGCTGGTCGAAGGCGTGCTGCAGGCCACCGGTGGCGAGGATCTGCGCGGTTCGGAAATCGACCTGACCAATTTGCCCGGGCTGCTGGCCGACGATCACGCTTTCGCCTGGGGCGAACATTACGATTGTTATCTGCAACGCCTGCGTCGGCTCGGCGTCGCGGCCTATGCCAGCGATCCGGGAAGTTGCGCCGGCGAGATGTTTAAGGCCGCGCCGTGATCCTGGGACGCGTCTAGCGCAGCGCGGGTCTTTCCGCCTTGAGCAAGACCCACAGCGCCCCTTCGCCGCCGTCGTTCGACGGGGCGTGGCAGAAGGCCAGCACATCCTTGCGCCGCGCCAGCCAGCTCTTGACCAGCTGGCGCAGGATGCCCTCGCGGCCGGGGGAGCCGTGGCCGCGGCCATGGACGATGCGCAGGCAGCGCTTGCCCTCGCTTTGCGATTCGGCGAGGAAGATCGCCACCTGCTCGTGCGCCTCGTGCCGGTTCATGCCGTGCAGGTCGATGTGGTTCTGGATCGCCCAGCGGCCGCGGCGCAGGTCGCGCAGCACGCTGCGCGGCAGCCCGCCGCGCAGGAAGGAGTCGGCGTCACCGATGGCCAGGAGGTCGTCGATCTCGAGCGCGCCGTACAGCGATTCGCTGATCGCCGCCGCTTCGTCGAGCTCGCTCTGGCGCGGCCGCGCGCTCGGCTTCGGCGGCTCGAAGCTGAGCCGGTCGACCGGGCGCAGCGGCGTCGCGCCGTCGACCGCGGCTTGAAACGCGGCGAGATCGTCGGGATCGGGTTGCTGACGCTGGTTCATTTGCGGACAATGCGTACCGGGAAAACGGCGTTTAACCACGAAGAACACGAAGAATACCAAGAATCCCAATAAAGCACGCTTAAGCTGTGCCGGCCTGCGGCGTATTGCCGCACTTTTCCAATTCGAAAGCAATCGATCATGATTCCATTGAGCAGCGATACCGAGAGCCGTCCGACCGTGGCGATGCGCGCGGCCATCGCCCGCGCCGAAGTCGGCGATGAGCAGCGCGGCGAGGACCCGACCGTCAACCGGCTGCAGGACCGTGTTGCCGAGCTCCTCGGCAAGGAAGCCGCGCTGTGGTTTCCGGGCGGCACGATGTGCAACCTGGTGGCGATCAAGGTGCATACGCGTCCGGCGGACGCGATCATCTCGGACTGGATGGCGCATATCATTCGCGCCGAGTCGGGCGGCATGGCGCTCTGTTCCGGGGTGCTCGTCGAGCCCGTGGTCAGCGAACGCGGCAGCTTCGGTCCGGACGAATTGCGCCAGGCCCTGCAGCGGCTGAAAACGGCGCCGCCGCCCTACGGGCCGACGCCGCGCCTGGTCTGCGTCGAGCAGACGCACAATTTCGCCGGCGGCACGGTGTGGCCGCTAGCGCAGCTGCAAGCCCTGTCCGCGGCCGCCAAGGCCGAGGGGCTGGCGCTGCACATGGACGGCGCGCGCCTGCTCAATGCCTGCGTGGCGAGCGCAACCCCCGCCGCCGATTTCGCGGCGACTGTGGACAGCCTGTGGATCGATTTCACCAAGGGCCTGGGCGCACCGATCGGCGCCGTGCTGGCCGGCAGCAAGGCCTTCATTGCCGAAGCGCGCCGCTACAAGCACGTCTTCGGCGGCGCCATGCGCCAGGCCGGAATTGCGGCGGCCGGATGCCTGCATGCGCTCGACCATCACGTCGAGCGCCTCGCCGAGGATCATGAGCATGCCCGTCTGCTCGCCGAAGGACTGCTGCAGATTCCGGGGATTCGCGTCAGGACGCCGCGTCCTGAAACGAACATGGTGTTCTTCGATCCGGCCGGCATGGGCAAGACCCACGAGGTCTTCCTCGCCAAATTGCTCGAACGCGGCGTGCGCATGGGGCAGGTGCGCGGCGAGATCCGGGCGGTGACCCACCTCGACGTCAGCCGCGCGGATATCGCGACGACCCTGGCGGCAGTGGCTGGCATCCAGAAGACAGAGGACAGAGGACAGAGGACAGAAGACGGCCCGGGACGCGCTGATTAAGCACTACCCGTCATTCCGGCGAAAGCCGGAATCCAGAAGACACACGAAGAGCGGTCTCAGTGTTCCAAGCCGTCGAGATAGCGCTCGGCATCGAGCGCGGCCATGCAGCCGGTGCCGGCCGAGGTGCAGGCCTGGCGGTAAATGTGGTCCTGCACGTCGCCGGCGGCGAAGACGCCGGGAATCGAGGTCGCCGTCGCATTTCCCTTGCGCCCGCATTCGGTGATGATGTAGCCGCCTTCCATCTCGAGCTGCCCGGTGAAGAGATCCGTATTCGGCTTGTGGCCGATGGCGATGAACACGCCCATCAGCGGCACGACTTCGCTGGCGCCGGTCTTGACTTCCTTGATGCGCATGCCGGTCACGCCGCTCGCGTCGCCGAGGATTTCGTCGAGGGTGCTATTCCATTTGATGGTGACCTTGCCGGCCTGCTCTTTCTCAAACAGCTTGTCCTGCAGGATTTTCTCGCTGCGGAATTTGTCGCGCCGGTGCACCACGGTCACGTGGCTGGCGATGTTGGCCAGATACAGCGCTTCTTCGACCGCCGTGTTGCCGCCGCCGATGACGGCGACCTGGCTGTTCTTGTAGAAGAAGCCGTCGCAGGTCGCGCAGGCCGAAACGCCGCGCCCGGAAAACGCTTCTTCCGAAGGCAGCCCGAGGTACTGCGCCGACGCGCCGGTGGCGATGATCAGCGCATCGCAGGTGTAGGTCCCGGCATCGCCGATCAGCGTGAAGGGTTTGCTGGTCAGTGTCGCGGTGTGGATGTGGTCGAAAACAATTTCCGTCTCGAAGCGCTTGGCGTGCGCCTCGAAGCGTTGCATCAATTCCGGTCCCTGCACGCCCTGGGCGTCGGCCGGCCAGTTGTCGACATCGGTGGTGGTCATCAGTTGGCCGCCCTGGGCCATGCCGGTGATCAGCACCGGCTTGAGGTTGGCGCGCGCGGCATAGACGGCCGCGGTATAGCCGGCGGGGCCGGAGCCCAGGATCAGCAGGCGGCAGTGGCGGGGGGTTGCGCTCATTGTATTGCTCCCTAAAGGTCAGGAAGAAATTATACCGGCAATCGTTGGCCGCTTCCGCGCTGTGGGCTTTCCGTCAAAGTATCTTATAATCGGCCCATAAGCATTTGAAATAACTTCAAATGAAAGCGGTCCCCATGGCAAAAGAAGCGCGCGCGTCGGGTCAGGTTCCAGGCGGGTCGGTATTGCAGAATATCCCGATGTTCGCCGGGCTATCGGAGGATCAGCTTGAGCAGATTGCGCGCGTGGCGGTCAGCCGCAAGGTGCCGCGCAATACGACGATCGTCCTGGTCGGCGACCACACCGACTCGCTCTTCGTCATCGTCAGCGGCAGCGCCAAGGTCTTGAACCGCGATGCCGAAGGCAACGAGGTCATCCTGACCCTGCTCGGCGCCGGCGAATGCTTCGGCGAAATGGGGCTGATCGACGGCTCGCCGCGTTCGGCCGACGTGGTCGCCAGCGAGACCTGCGAACTCCTGGAAATCGCCAAGACCGACTTCATCAAAGCCCTGGCGGCAAACGTCGAGCTTTGCCTGAACATCATGAAGAGCCTGGTGCTGCGCTTGCGCGTGGCGAATCGCAAGATCGAGAGCCTGGCGCTGATGGATGTGTACGGCCGTGTCGCCAAGCTGCTCCTCGATCTCTCCGAACAGGAAGGCGACGTGCGCCTGATCCGCCGCAAGGTCACCAAACAGGACATGGCCAAGATGGTCGGCGCATCGCGCGAGATGGTCAGCCGGGTGATGAAGGATCTCGAGGCCAGCAACTACATCCGCGTCGAAGACGGCCGCATCGTTCTCACCGGCGATTGAGCGCCGCTGGCCGGTGCGCGGCTATAATGGCCTTTTGCCCAGTCGCTACGCATATTGATGGCTACGCTCAACAAGACCACCGGCCGCATCGATGGCGCCGACGCGGCGCCAAACCCGCTGCCGGAGAAGATTGCGCTGGTGCTGCAGGAGTCGCGCTGGCTGGCGCTGATCGTTCTGGCCGCTTTTCTCGGCCTCGCGCTGTGGGGTTACCAGCGCGGCGATCCCGGCTGGTCGCACGCGGTGCAGGGCGCCATCCTGCACAACCCGGCCGGGCGCGGCGGCGCCTGGCTCGCCGATCTGCTGCTCTATGTCTTCGGCCTCTCGGCGTGGTGGTGGGTGGTCCTGATGCTGGGCCTGGTCTGGTGGGGCTATCGCCGTCTCGACGGCTTGCGCAGCGTCGATCGTCGGCCGCTGTACATCGCGCTGGCCGGCTTCGTCGTGCTGCTCGTCGCCAGCAGCGGGCTCGAGGCCCTGCGTTTTTATACGATGAAAGCGCAATTGCCGCTCGCGCCCGGTGGCATGCTCGGAATGGAAATCGGCAAGCTGTCGGTGCACTATCTCGGCTATACCGGCGCCACGCTGACCCTGCTCGCGATGCTGGCGCTCGGCTGGAGCATCTTTTCGGGAATGTCCTGGCTGTCGGCCGCTGAACATTTTGGCGCCCTGCTCGATTTCATCTACCGCTCCGTGCGCAACCAGATCGAGCGTTGGCAGGACAGGCGCATCGGCCGCGAGGTGGCGCGCGAGCGCGAGGCGGTGGTCGAGGACGAGAAACGGCGTGTCGAAACGCACGAACCGATCTTCATCGAAACGCCGAAACCGGCCGCCGCGCTGCCGGTCAAGGTCGAGAAGCGGATCGAGCGCGAACGCCAGGTGCCGCTGTTCCCCGAAGCGGTGGCCGGCGGCATGCTGCCGCCCCTGCATCTGCTCGAGCCGGGCTTGCCGCAGACCGACCGCGTCAGCCCGGAAAGCCTCGAATACACATCGCGCCTGATCGAGCGCCGGCTCGCCGATTTCGGCGTGCAGGCGCGGGTGCTGGCCGCCTATCCGGGGCCGGTGATCACGCGCTACGAGATCGAACCGGCGGTCGGCGTCAAAGGCGCGCAGATCGTCAATCTCGCCAAGGACCTGGCGCGCGCGCTGTCGATGGTCTCGGTGCGCGTCGTCGAGACGGTGCCCGGCAAGTCGTGCATGGCGCTCGAACTGCCGAACGCCAAGCGGCAGATCGTTCGCCTCTCGGAGATCATTTCGAGCGCTGCTTACCACGACATGAGTTCGCCGCTGGCGATGACGCTCGGCAAGGACATCGGCGGCAATCCGGTCGTCGTCGACCTGGCCAAGATGCCGCACCTGCTCGTCGCCGGCACCACCGGTTCGGGCAAGTCGGTCGGCCTCAATGCCATGATATTGTCATTGTTGTACAAGGCAGAGCCGGACAAGGTGCGGCTCATCCTGGTCGATCCGAAAATGCTCGAGCTGTCGATCTACGAAGGCATCCCGCACCTGCTCGCGCCGGTCGTCGTGGACATGAAGCAGGCGGCCAACGCGCTTTCGTGGTGCATCGGCGAAATGGACAAGCGCTACAAGCTGATGTCGGCGCTCGGCGTGCGCAATATCGCCGGCCTCAA
>CAIXAY010000139.1 GCA_903917505.1 uncultured beta proteobacterium
CCAAGTACGGCACCCTCATTCTCAAGAAGGGCGTCACGCCCGTCAAATAAAGGATCCCCCAAGAAAATGTTCACCACCGAAAACGGAAGAAACCTGTTCGTCACCTTCGCCCTGGTGACGACGCTGTTCCTGCTCTGGGGCTTCTGCAACGGGATGATCGACATCCTGAACAAGCACTTCCAGAACACCCTGCACATCAACAAGTTCCAGTCGGGCTTCGTGCAGTTTGCCAACTACCTGGCCTACTTCCTGATGGCGATCCCCGCGGGCCTGCTCGCCAAGAAGTTCGGCTACAAGGGCGGCATCATCATCGGCCTCGTGCTGATCGCGGCCGGCGCGTTCTGGTTCATCCCGGCGACGAAGATCGGCACCTACTGGGCGTTCCTCACGGGCCTGTTCATCCTCGCCACGGGCATGACCTGCCTGGAGACGATCGCGAATCCCTACGCCACCGTGCTCGGCCCGCCGGAGTCCGGCGCCACGCGCATCAACATGGCGCAGACCTTCAACGGCCTCGGCTGGATCCTCGGCCCGGTCGTCGGCGGCTACTTCGTCTTCGGCGGCAGCAGCGAAGGCGCGGCGGCGGCGCCCGCGAGCAACGCCGGCCTCTACATCCCCTACCTGGGCGTCGGCATTGTGGTGACCATTCTCATCATCGTCTTCGCCATCGCCTACATCCCCGACATCCGCAACGAGGAAGAGGTCAAGTCGGAGGCCGCCGGCCAGGCCGTCAAGCCGCTCTGGACGCGCCACCACTTCACGCTCGGCGTGCTCGCGCAGTTCCTCTATGTCGCGGCCCAGACCGGCATCTTCAGCTTCTTCATCAACTACCTCGTGGAGAACGTCCACGGCATGACCGACAGCCATGCGAAGAACCTGCTCGGCGTCGGCGGCTTCGGCCTGTTCATGTTCGGCCGGTTCTGCGGCAGCTTCGTCGTCGGCCTGATGAAGCCGCAGAAGGCGCTGGCGATCTACGCCTCGATCTGCTTTGTGCTCTCGCTGCTCGCGATGGCGGGCCTCGGCATGGTCGGCGTCGTGGCACTCTTCGGCACCTTCTTCTTCATGTCCATCATGTTCCCGACCATCTTCGCGTTGAGCATCCGCGGCCTCGGCGAACACACCAAACTCGGCTCCTCGCTCCTCGTCATGTCCATCGTCGGTGGCGCGATTGCCCCGCCGGTCATGGGCCTGATCGCCGATCAT
The DNA here is from genome assembly GCA_903917505.1 of uncultured beta proteobacterium. The sequence continues at coordinate 1,204 of CAIXAY010000139.1, forward strand.
TTCTCGATGAAGGTCGGCTTCGCCATCCCGGTGGTCTGCTTCATCGTCATCGCCGCCTACGGCCTGCTCTGGAAGAAGCTCGAGGGCAAGGACGCCGGCTCCGATGAGCCCTTCGTCCTCCGCCCGGGGCACTGAAGAAAATGCGTGCTGGAGCGGCGGCCGGGGCCAGCCTCGCCCTCCCGCTCCAGCACTTTTCCAAGGCTTGGAAACGCCGAGCAGCGGATTTTCCAACCCTTGGAAAACCTCGTAGAAGCGGCCTCCGGCCGCTTCTTGACAATCAGGATGCGTGAAAATATTTGCTGTGGGCGG
>CAIXAY010000140.1 GCA_903917505.1 uncultured beta proteobacterium
TATCGGGACCGAAATCTCACGCGAGACGGCATCCACTGATTCACCGCGCAATAGGCGCAGGACAACTTCTCGCTTCCGATTTGTCGACCAGCGCCCCACGATGGCGGCCGCGCCGGGGTCGCCTCCAGTCGCGCGACGCGCGCCTTGCAGCAACCCCGGCGCAACCCCCGTTTCATCCTTCTCTTTCAGCATTTCAAACTCCTTTTTCCAGACACGGTTTTACCCCAAATTCGTGTCCAGAAAAATAGGGGCCGGTTCACAGGCGACGCCGGTGGCCGCCGACCAGGGGCTGCCGGACCGCTTCGACAGCGCCTATGGCGCCCGCGGCCTGGCCCTGTATGAAGCACTGCAGCGCTTCGACCGCCAGGCAGGCTATCCGATGGCCTGGTTCTTTCACATGCTGACGACGAAGATCGTTCCGCACTCCGTCGCCAATGCCGTGATCGACGACGTTCAGGCTGGCTTCAGCTATCTGCCCGAGCGCGACGTGAAAGTCATCAAGGACTGGCTGCACCGGCCCTACGGATTCTAGGGAAACACTGAATGAGTCGTCACACCGGCGAAAGCCGGTGTCCAGTGCCAACGCTTGCTGGATTCCGGCTTTCGCCGGAATGACATTGTCGGGTTTCGCGTGCACACCGAGCGCGTCAACGCGCGTCCAGCTGTCTGCGCAGGACTCGCATCGCCGAAGGCGCGAATCCGAGGCGCTCATAGAAGGCGAGCGCCGCGGCATTGTCGCGATCGGCAAGCAGCGTCACGCGCGCCATGCCGGCGCCGGCCGCCCATTCGCACACGTGTTCGACGAGCCGCCGCCCCAGGCCGCCGCCGCGCAACGCCGCTTTGACGATCACGTCTTCGAGCAGCAACACCGGGCCGCCTTCGGCCGTGCTGATCGTGACCAGCGCATTGGCCATCGCCGCCACCTGCTGATCGACGCGCAGCACGAACAGCCGCCCGATCTGCGGGTTGTCGAGGATCAGCCGCAAGCCGCGCAGCTGCTTGTCGCGCTCGGGGCGAAAATCGCTTTCGAGGGCAAAAAGCTCGGCGAGCAGATCGGCCAGCGCTTCGAGGTCGGCAGCCGTGGCAAAGTCGATGGCGATATTCATGGCATGCTCGTGACAAGGCGAATGAAAACGTCTGGCGATTTTCGCGCCAGCTCGCCGCAAGCACTTGACGAAAGCGCCGCCCGGGCGCGCCGAGGCGGGATCAGGCCGGAACGCCGAGGATCACGTGGCTGGCTTTGATCAGGGCCGTGGCCGGAACGCCGACGGCAAGCCCGAGTTCGCTGACCGCCTCGTTGGTGACGACCGAATAGACGACCGTACCACCGGGCAATTGAATGCCCACTTCTGAATTGATTGCCCCTTTGACGAGGGCGCTGACTTTTCCGCTCAACTGGTTGCGGGCGGAAAAACGAACATTCTGGGGGCCTGTAAGCAGCATGACCCACGGCGCTTTGACGTAAGCGACCGCTTCCTTGCCGACGGCGAGTCCCAATGACTTGACGCTGCCCTCGGTGACGATCGCCACGAGCTTGTCCTTGCCGGCGGTCGTCAGTTCGACCTCGGCGTTGACTGCACCATCGACGAGCGACGTAATCTTGCCTGTGAAAACATTCCTTGCGCTGACTTTCATCCTGCTCTCCCCTGAATTAAGAAAACTGGCCCGATTCTCGCTGTATGCATTTCAATGGAACATTCCCTACGAATACAATATGACTTTAGCCCAATCCGCAATGCACGCACAACCATAGCGCTGGCCGTTTCCCAGAGCGACAGAACCAAGATCTTATCATTCGACAAACGTTATATACCTGACAATATCACGACAATCATGGCTGAATCCCGACATCGTCTGCGCGGCAAACCCCAGGTCAATACCGAGTTCGGCAACTTCCTCGGCGATACGCGCATCCGGCTGCTCGAAGCGATCGACGCGCACGGCTCGATCTCGCAGGCCGCCAGGATCGTGCCGATGTCATACAAGGGGGCGTGGGATGCCATCGACGCGATGAACAACCTCGCCGACTATGCGCTAGTCGTTCGTTCGACCGGAGGGCGTCACGGCGGGGGCACGACGCTGACCGACTACGGGCGCAAGGTGATCGCGCTCTACCGCGCACTGGAGACGGAATACCAGGCGGCACTCGACCGCATGGCCGCATCGATGGGCGATGAACGCTCCGGTGATGTGAAGCAATTCCGTCAATTGTTCAGGCGCATGTCGATGAAGACCAGCGCGCGCAACCAGTTCGCCGGGGCGATCAGCGGACTGCGCGAGGGCGACGTTGATTTCGAGGTGCGTATTCGCCTGGACGCCGACAACGAACTGGTCGCCGTCGTCACCCGCGAGTCGGCCGAGATTCTTGGCCTGCGCATCGGCATGGAAATCAACGCGCTGGTCAAATCCTCGTCCATCCTCCTGCTGACCGATGCCGCGGTGAGGACCACGGCCCGCAACCAGTTGTGGGGCGAGGTCACGCGCGTCGCCGACGGACTCGTGAGCGCCGAAATCACCCTCGCGATGCCGGGCGGCAAGACCGTCTGCGCGGTCGTCACCCACAACAGCGTGGCCAATCTGGGCCTCGCCGTCGGCGAACGCGCCTGCGCCGTATTCAAGGCGTCGTCCGTCATTCTTTGCCTTTATGCCTGATTTTTTTCTGAACTGGGAGAACTGCATGATCCGTATCACCGCCACCCTGTCCACGCTTGTTGCCGCACTGCTGTTCAGCATCAGCGCGAATGCCGAAGAAATCTCGGTCGCCGTCGCCGCCAATTTCACCGCACCGATGCAGCAGATCGCCGCCGAGTTCGAGAAGGACACCGGACACAAAGCCGTCCTGACTTTCGGGGCGACCGGCAAGTTCTACGCGCAGATCACCAACGGCGCGCCGTTCGAAGTCTTTCTCTCGGCCGATGATGAAACGCCGGCCCTGCTGGAGAAGGAGCAGTTGACCGTTCCTCGCACCCGTTTCACTTATGCCATCGGGAAACTGGTGCTGTGGTCGGCCAAGGACGCTTTCGTCGATGGCAAGGGCGAGGTTCTGAAGTCCGGCGATTTCAAGCATCTGGCAATTGCCAATCCGAAGACCGCCCCCTACGGCGCCGCGGCCATCGAGACGATGAAGCAACTCGGCGTGCTCGACGGCCTGCAGGCAAGATTTGTCCAGGGCGAGAATATTGCGCAGGCGCACCAGTTCGTTTCCACGGGCAACGCCGAACTCGGCTTCGTCGCCCTGTCGCAGGTTTACAAGGACGGCAAGCTGACCTCGGGTTCGGCCTGGATCGTGCCGGAAAAGCTGCATGCGCCGATCCGCCAGGATGCCGTGATCCTTGTCAAAGGCAGCGGCAAGGCCGCAACGACGGCGCTGCTCGACTATCTCAAGGGCGACAAGGCGCGCACGATCATCAAGTCGTACGGCTACGAACTGTAATACCCCATTGCCGAGGCGCCACATGGAAACACGCATGCGACTCCAGGGCTGCGATCATGCCGGCAATTCGCGTCGGCGCAAGGGGCGCGATCCGGATTGGCAGAAAGACCTGCCGTGCGAATGGCGCGCCATGGCCGTCGCCCCGATCCGTTTCGAGAACCATCGCGACTACGAGATGCCGGCTTCGCGCACCCTGGGTTACGACGGGGAGATGTACCCCTGTTTCTATCGTCACCTCTATCTTCTGGGCGCACTGTATTCGGACGATGACGAGGAGTATTACGAGGCCATCGCCTACGGTGAAGAAGTCCGAGCATGGCGCCTGCGCGACGACCGCTGGCTGATCTGGCGAATCGTTCATGAAGGCGGCGAATGCCGCGGCAACCGCGGCTTCTACAGCCTCTCCGAGAGCATGCCACGATGAGTCCCTACACCTTTCCCGATCCGCTGCTCGAGCAACTGCTGCAGGACGATTCGCCCTATGGCGATGCCACCTCATGGGGCCTGGGCATCGGCGAGCTTCCGGGCCGCATTGAATTCCGCGCGCGCCATGCCCAGACGGCGTGTTGCACGGAAGAAGCCGCGCGCATGGGCGCGCTGCGCGGCCTGTCGCTCGACGGCGCGATCGTGCCGAGCGGCACGCCGGTTGACGCCGGCCGCCTGCTGCTCAGCCTCACCGGTCGGGCGGCGGATCTGCACCAGGTGTGGAAACCGGCGCAGACCCTGATGGAATACGCGGCGGGGATCGCCAGCACGACCGCCGACCTGGTGGCCGCCGCCCGCCGGGGCAACCCGAGGATTGCGCTTGCCTGCACCCGCAAGCAGATGCCCGGAGCCAAGGCGATGAGCGTCAAGGCGATTTTGGCCGGCGGCGCGGTGCCGCACCGGCTGGGCCTTTCCGAAACGCTTCTGGTTTTCGCCGAGCACCGTGCATTTCTGAACGACGAGTCTTTGGATAGCGTGATCGCCCGGCTGCACCGGAGCTGGCCGGAACGGCAGGTCGTGGTCGAAGTCGCGAATGAAGTCGACGCGGCGAACTGGATCGCCGCCGGTGCGGACGTCATCCAACTCGAGAAATGTTCGCCTGAAACCGTCGCGAATGTTGTTCATCGGGCCAGGGGGCTGTCCGTCAAGATCGCTGCCGCCGGCGGCGTCAATCTGGCCAATGCCGAGGCTTATGCCCGCGCCGGGGCGGATTTCCTGGTCAGCAGCTCGCCCTACAATGCACCGCCGCGCGATGTCGAGGTCACGCTCGAGGCGGCGTGAGCGCTTTTCCTGAACTTTCCTTGCCTCGAAAACCTGCCGCGCTTCAAGCCAGAAGCAGGCCGGCCAGCGCCGCAAGCATCAAGATGACGTTGGCCGATGCGCGCCGCGAGATGGCCAGCGCGGCGCTGATCAGCGCAATGGCCAGCATGCAGACATCGAGCCCGTTGCTGAGGAACAGGCCGCCGAGAACGACCATGCTGAAGCTGACGATGACCAGCACGACGCCGTCGAGCAGACCCTTGGTCGCCGGAAGATGCGCAATGCGCGCGTGACAGCGCTGCACGATCAGGACCAGCAGCGGCGGCAGCAGCAGCGCAACGCAGCCGAGCAAGGCCGCGGGCAGTCCGGCAACCAGATAACAGAGGCTGATGAGCCAGAGCCCGCTCGGCCCCGGCGTGACCTGTCCTATGGTCAGCGCCTGCGTGAACTGCTTTTCACTGGCCCAGCCGTTGGCGATCAAATCGTCGTGCAGGCTTGGCAAGGGACCGAAACCGCCGGTCGAGAACAGCACCGATTTGAGCACCAGCCAGAAAAATAGAAGCCAGTCCATGTGCGCCTAATCCTGTTTCGAAAAATGCACGTAGGCGAGCGCGCCGCAGGACCCGCCGAGCAAATACAGGACCAGCACCGGCGGATGGAAACGCAGGTAGATTACGACGCTGCACAGCATGATCAGCAGCGCGATGGCCAGGGCCGCGGGGCCGCGCCGGTGATTGGTGACGAGGATGGGCCGGACGTTGCGCCAGTTGGTCGCCAGCGCAATGCCGAAAATCGCGGCGAACACGGCACGCAGGGAGGACTGGACGCCTGCCAGTTCACTGAAGTGCGAATAGATTGCCGTGATCGCGATGGTAATCGCCGCGCTCGGCAGGATCAGGCCGAGCAGCGATACGGCGATGCCCGGCCAGCCGGCGAGCCGCTTGCCGA
>CAIXAY010000141.1 GCA_903917505.1 uncultured beta proteobacterium
AACCGGCCTCGATCTTGCCCAGCAGCAGGCGCTGCTCGATACGACATTGGTCCAGCTCGAGTTGCTGCGCCGCCAGCGCGGTCAGTTCGAGCATGCGCTGGCGACGCTGGTCGGCGTTTCCGCCGCGCAGTTTGCGCTGGCACCCGACCCGCGCGAGCGGATCGCGCCAGCGGTGCCGCTCGGCGTGCCCTCGGACATCCTCGAGCGGCGCCCCGACGTCGCGGCGGCGGAACGCGCCATGGCCGCGGCCAACGCACAGATCGGCGTGGCCAACGCGGCCTTCTACCCGAGCATCATGCTCGGGGCCACCGCCGGCTTCGAGAGCCGCGCGCTGGCCACCCTCTTTGATGCACCGAGCCTGCTCTGGTCCTTCGGCCTGTCGGCGGCACAAGCCCTGTTCGATGGCGGCCGGATCAGCGCCAATGCGGATTTTGCCCGCGCCGGCTATGCCGCGACCGTGGCCAACTACCGGCGCGTCGTCCTCGGCGCGATGCAGGAGGTCGAAGACGGCATCACCGGGGTGATCGCCCTCGAACGCGCCGAGTTGCAGGCGCGCATCGCCATGGCTACCGCGCGCCGGGTTCTCGAGATGACCACGGCGCGCTACGAGGGCGGCGCCTCGACCTACTTCGAAGTCATCGCGGCACAACAGGCCCTGCTCAACAGCGAACGCCAGGCGGCCCAGCTGCTCGGCCAGCGCATGGTCACCACGGCCTTCCTGATCAAGGCACTCGGTGGCGACTGGCCGCGCGCATCGCCGGCCGCACTGGAAAAGGGCGCGTCAGTCCAATGATTCTTCATTCTGGATGCATTTCATGGAATCAAATATAAATCATGGCCTTGTGCCAAAAGTCACGCCCAAGCTGACGGTGTCCACGACTATTTTCACCGTGATGTCGAAACTCGCTGCCGACTGCGGGGCGATCAACCTGTCGCAGGGCTTCCCCGATTTTCAGGCCGATCCGGCCTTGTTCGAGGCGACGCTGCGGGCCATGCGCGAGGGGCGCAACCAGTATCCGCCGATGATCGGCATGCCGGAACTGCGCGCAGCCATCGCCGACAAGGTCGCCTCGCTCTACGGCTTGCGTTACGACACCGAGCGGGAGATTACGGTCACGGCCGGGGCGACGCAGGCCATCTTCACGGCGATTGCCGCCTTCGTCCGCAGCGGTGACGAGGTGATCGTCTTCGCGCCGTATTACGACAGCTACGTGCCATCGATCAATACGGTGGGTGGCCGGGCGGTTTATGCGCAGCTCGAATTTCCGGATTACAAGCCGGACTGGAACAAGGTGCGCTCGCTGATTACGCCGCGCACGCGCATGATCATCATCAACTCGCCGAACAATCCGACCGGCAGCCTGCTCGATGCTGGCGATCTGGAGGCGCTGGCCGGACTCACGCGCGGTACCGATATCGTCGTGCTTTCCGATGAGGTCTACGAGCACATCGTTTTCGATGGCGCGCGGCATGCGAGCGTAGCTACGCATCCGGAGCTCGCTGCCCGCAGCATCGTCGTCTCCTCGTTCGGCAAGACCTATCACATCACCGGCTGGAAGATCGGCTACGTGCTCGGCGCGGCGGAGTTGATGAGCGAGTTTCGCAAGGTGCATCAGTTCAACGTGTTCACGGTCAATACCCCGTGCCAGATCGGAATCGCCGAATACATGCGCGACGCCTCAAGGCACCTTGGCCTGGCAGCGTTCTACCAGAACAAGCGCGACTTTTTCCGTGCGCAATTGCAGGGGTCGCGCTTTGAATTATTGCCGTGCCGGGGAACCTACTTCCAGCTGGCGCGCTATGACGCCATCTCGGATCTGCCCGACCTCGAGTTCGCCAAATGGATGACACGCGAAGTGGGTGTGGCGGTGATTCCGGTCTCCGTGTTTTACCAGGACGGACGCGATGACCGCGTGGTGCGCTTCTGCTTCGCCAAGCAGGAAGCTACCCTGATGGCGGCCGGCGAAAAATTGCGCCGGGTCTGAGTTGATGGACTTCCGGCTGTGGAACTTTTCGGGGGGCGGATACTCCGAGTACAGTCGCATTTTTCAACAACAAGGATCGGGGAGGAATTATGAGCATGGTGCAGGAGTTCAAGCAGTTCGCCATGAAGGGCAATGTCATGGATCTTGCCGTTGGCGTGATCATCGGCGGGGCTTTCGGCAAAATTGTCGATTCCGTGGTCGGTGACCTGATCATGCCGATCATTGCCTGGATCATGGGCGGCAAGCTCGATTTTTCCGGGATGTACTTCGTACTCGGAAACGTTCCGCCGGGAACCGCACAAACGCTGGATGCGCTCAAGAAGGCGCAGGTTCCGGTCTTTGCCTACGGCAGTTTCATCACCATTCTGGTGAATTTCCTGATCCTCGCCTTCATCATCTTCATCATGGTCAAGCAGATCAACCGGCTCAAGAAGTCTGAACCACCGGCACCGCCGGCGCCTACCGCAGAAGACATCCTGCTCTTGCGCGAGATCCGTGACAGCCTGAAGAAGTAGTTCCGGCTGCAGGAGAAACGGCGTGCTGCGAAGCGCGCCGTTATCTTCGTGCCATCCTTACCTTACGGGGGGACTGGCCCGGCTCTGGCCCTGCCGTTCCAGCATCCAGCCCGGGTATTCTTGCGGCAGGGCACTGATCGCATCGAGCGTCGCCACTTCTTCGGCAGAGAGTTCGAGCCGCATTGCCCCGAGGTTGTCATCGAGTTGCTCCGGCGTCTTGGCGCCAAGTATGACGCTGCTGACCTGCGCCCGGCTGAGCAGCCAGGCCAGCGCTACCCGCGCCACCGAGACCTGGTGGCGCGCGGCGATCGGGCGCATCGCGTCGATGCAGCGGAAGGCACGCGCCTTGTCGACGAACGGAAAATCGAAGCTCGCCCGGCGTGTTCCCTCCGGCCCCTGAGCGTCGGGCGAAAACTTGCCGCTCAGCAGTCCGCCGGCCAGCGGGCTCCAAACCATCAGGCCGAGTTGCTGATCCTGCAGCAAGGGCAGCACCTCGCGCTCCAGGTCGCGTCCAGCCAGCGTGTAGTAGGCCTGCACGCTCTCGAAACGGGCCCAGTGGTGTTTCTCCGAGATGGCCAGACCTTTCATGATCTGCCAGGCGGCCATGTTGCACAGGCCGATGTAGCGGACCTTGCCAGAACGCACCAGGTCGTTCAGCGTTGAAAGGACTTCTTCCAGCGGTGTGAGCGGGTCGAAACCGTGCAGCTGGTAGAGGTCGATG
>CAIXAY010000142.1 GCA_903917505.1 uncultured beta proteobacterium
GCCCCTTCCACGCCGACCGCATCATCGACCTCTCCTATGCGGCCGCTTACCGGCTCGGCTACGTCAACATCGGCAGCACGGTCGTCGAAGTCGAGGCCATTGTGCCCGGCGAGACGATGCTGGCCTCGGCCAGGGGCAATGCACCGGCAGCGCCGGTGAAAATCGCGACGGCCGATGCCGAAGTCGACCCGATCGAAGCCCTGGCGATACGGCTGATGGCCAGCGAGGCCACCCCGCCAGCGGCCCGGCCGGCGACCCCTTCGCCGCGCGGCGAGATCTTTCTGCAGCTTGGCGCTTTTTCCAACGCCGATAACGCCGAGAGCCTGCGCTCACATTTGTCGCGCGAACTGGACTGGCTTGGCGAATCAATCCAGGTCAGTTCGGCTGGCGGCCTGTTCCGTGTCCAGATCGGGCCCTATGCCAAGCGCCCCGACGCCGAAAAAGTCGCCGAACGGATTCGCCTCGCGCTCGGCGCCAAGCCCGCTTTCGTGACGCGCTAAAGCGCCTTGCCGCCGCGCCGTCAGCCGAGCAGGTATTGCTGGGCGACCCAAGCCTGGCCGAGCGCCAGGCCGCCGTCGTTGCTCGGCAACCGGCGCGCTTCGATCAGGTGCAGACGCCGCTCGGAAAGCTGCGCGCGCAGGCCGCGCGCCAGCACCAGATTGAGCAGGCAGGCGCCGCTGCCGGCGATCGTGCTGTCCGCCGGGGCGACGGCGGCGACCCAGTCAGCGAGCGCCGCGACGAGCGTCGCATGAAAGAGCGCGGCGCCGCGTTCGGCATTCTTCTCGTCGGCGAGGACGGCAAGCAGCGGGAATAGATTCAGGTTGCCATCTTCCAGCGACCAGCCGCCGGCGAGCGGCGCAATGTTGCCGTGGTGTTCGGCCAGGTCTTCGAGCAGCATGGCCGCCTGGCCGTCGAAAGCCAGCGTCGCTTTCGCACCGAGCAAGGCGGCGGCGGCGTTGATGTAAGAAGCCAGGCTGGTGGTGTAGGCGCAAGGCTTTTCCGCTTGCGCGGGCGATTGGCCGAGGCCGGCGGCGTGCGCGCCGAAGCGCCGCTCGCTTTCGGCGCCGCGCCCGAGCTGCTGCAATACTGCCGCGGCAAGATGCCAGGGCTCGCGCGCCGCCAGTTCGCCGGCGACTTGTAGCGGCAGCAGATGGCCGAGGCGCTCGAGGCGCACGCCATCGACGCGCAGCAGTTCGCCGCCCCAGGCGCCGCCGTCGACGCCCAGCCCCATGCCGTCGAGGGCAAGGGCGACCAGCGGGCCTTCGACCTGGTGTTCGGCCTGCACCGCGGCGACGTGCGCATGCTGATGCTGCACGGCGAAGGCCGGCACGCCGCGCTGCTGCGCGAAACTGGCGGCAAAACGCGTCGAGTGGAAGTCCCGGTCGAGGTCGTGCGCAACGAGCGCGGGCTTGACCTCGAGAAGCCTGAGGAAATGCGCGATCGTCTCTTCGAAGAAGGCGCACATCGCGGCGTTATCGAGATCGCCGATATGTTGCGAGACAAAGGCCTCGTCACCGCGGGTCACGCAGATCGTGTTCTTGAAGCGCCCCCCGACCGCCAGCACCGGCGGTCCGGAGCGCGGCAATTTGATCGCCCGCGGCGTGTAGCCGCGCGCGCGGCGAACCAGCTGCAGCCCGCCCGGGCCGGAGCGCGCGACGCTGTCATCGCAGGGCGCGGCAATGTCGCGGTCATGCAGGAGAAATGCGTCGGCGATCCCGGCGAGCCGGCGCAAGGCTGCGTCGTTGTCGATCAGCTGCGGTTCGCCGTCGCGCCCGGCATTGCTCATCACCAGCACCAGTTCCTGCGGCAGGTCGAGCCAGCCCAGGCCCTCCGGGCGCCCCGCCGCTTCATGGAAAAGCAGGTACTGCAGGGCGGTGCACGGCAACATCACGCCGAGCCAGCCCAGGCCGGTCGTCACGCCGGGCAGCGCGGCGTCCCCGTTGCCGCGTTTCTTGAGCATGATGACCGGCCGCTCGGGCATGGCGAGCAGGCCCGGCTCGCCGACGCCGAGCTGGACAAAGGCACTCGCCGAGGTGGCGTTGGCAAGCATCACGGCGAACGGCTTCTCGTCACCCTGCCTGCGCTCGCGCAGCAGCGCCACGGCGGCCGGATTGCGCGCGTCGCAGGCCAGATGAAAACCGCCCGGCCCCTTGATGGCGACGATCTTCCCCTGCCGCAGCAGCGCCAGCGCATGGGCAATCGGATCATCGGGCACGAGCGCGCCCTGCGCATCGAGGAGGGTCAGCTGCGGGCCGCACTTCGGACAGCAATTGACTTCGCTCTGATAGTGGCGGTCGTCGGGGCGTCGGATTTCGTGTTCGCACTTCTTGCATGGCGTGAAGGGTTTGAGACTGGTGCGCTCGCGCGCCCACGGCAAAGCGCGGCAGATCGTGTAGCGCGGGCCGCAATGCGCGCAGTTGGCAAAGGCGTAACGCCAGCGCCGGTTGTCCGGGTCGAAAATCTCGGCCAGGCAATCGCGGCAGATCGCCGTATCGCGCTCGATGGTCGTCGCGGTCCGGCTGCCCCGGCTGTTGAGGATATAGAAATCCTCGGCGCTGCACTCGACGGGCGCGGGGCGTGCGGTCACTGCGTCGACTCGCGCCGCCTCCGGTGCGTCGTCTTGCAGGCGCAAGACGAGTTGATGGACCTGCTCCGGTTCGCCGCAGACTTCGATTTCGACGCCATGCGCGTCGCTTCTGACCCAGCCCGCAAGCTTGAGTTCTTTGGCCAGGCGCCAGACAAAGGGCCGATAGCCGACACCGTGAACAACGCCGCTGACACGGATGCGTTGAAATATCATGCGCTGCGCCTCAATGCGCTCCCTCTTCGCAATATCGGAGAGCAATCTCCCGTAACGACTTTACGGGCGCGCAAAGCGCCACGCGGCGCTATTTTATCGCAATCGGATGGGGAAGATTGGCCTGGCGCGAGCACGAGGCGAGACGCCCGCATATGGGCGCCCGCGTGCGCAGAACTTGAAGCACGCCCGGATCGATCGATCGGGGCGCTCGCTGCTTATTTGCCGAGAGAAAGGATCCAGCCGATCAGATTGTCGACTTCACCCTTGTCCTTGGTCTTGATGATCTTGTGCTCTTCTTCGGTGCCGTCCGCCAGCTTGACCTTCTCGCCGGAGGTGATGTGGTGCATGATCTTCTCTTCGCCGTCGGCCTTGCCCTTGTACTTGGCAGAAATTTCCTTGAGCGAAGGTCCTTCCTTCTTCTTGTCGACGGCATGGCATTTGAGGCAGCCTTCCTTCTTGGCCAGGGCCTGCGCCGCATCGGCGTCGAGCGCTGCGGCCACTGGCGAGAACACTATGGCGGCGCCGGCCAGGCTCAGGATTCCGCTGATCATCTTGATATTCATTGCAAACTCTCCGTTGATGGTTGGGTCGCGAACGGGCCGGATTCAGTGCTCGTGCCAGCCGGTGATCATCATTTTAAACAACTCTCCGATGGTCTTGCCAGTGGTGCCGAGGTAGATGTGCGACAACAGGAACAACAGAATCGCCGTCGCCGACAAATAATGCAGCATCGCCACGGGCAGCAGGCCGTCAAAACCGAACATCGTGTCGGGCGCGAACTCGGGATAAAGATAGATGAGCCCGCTGACCAGGATCACCGGCAGCAGCAGGTACATGATATTCCAGTAGGTCACCGCCTGCAGGGCGTTAAAATTCTCTTCCTTCGTCGGGGAGTGCGGATTGGGCGCGCCGACGAACATTCCATAGCCATAATATATGGCCTGCTCGATGATGCGCTTCATGATCCCCGGCGGTTTCGGCACGAACTGCCACCAGTTGCCGGTGACGATGTTGCCGATGACGAACACCGAATAGGCGGCGATCAGGCAGACGCCGGCGATGTTATGGATGCGCACGGCGAGCGAAAACTCGACGAGCGGCAGGTTCGGATCGGCGAAGTGCACGCTCATGCCGGTGACGCCCAGCGTGATGATCAGCGCCGCGTTGGTCCAGTGCCAGATGCGGATCCACGGCGACAACAGGTATTCGCGCTCAGCCATGGTTCTTCCTCCGCCGGATGATGCCGCCAATGATGCGGCCGAGGCCGTGCGCCAGCAGCCCAAGCAAGGTCGCGCCGAAGGCAATCAGAATCAGGGTGTCGAGCAGCGGGTGCCGCGTCACGCCGGGCATGTAGGAACTCGCGAGGATGACGCTGTTGGCAAAGCCGAGCCGGTGCTCTTCCTGCGTGACCAGGTGGCGGTAAAGCCGCGTCTTCAGCGCGCTGTTGGCGCTGTGGCAGGCGACGCAGTTTTTCTCCGCCTTCGTCTTGTTGAGAATCTCGTGCGAAATCGGCTCGCCGGCCGCGACGGCGGGCGTATGGCACTCGACGCAGCGCACGTTCTTCCAGTGCAGGCGGGTATTGGGCAGCCAGCTGTGGATGTCGTCGATCAGCGGCCGCGATTTCTTTTCGGGCGCGAACTTGGCGAACTGTTCGTCCGAATCATGGCAGCCGAGGCAGACGCGATTGTCCTGCGCGACGATCTTGTGCGGGTCGCTTTGCCTTGCGGCCAGGCGCATCAGGTGGGGGTTGTGGCAGGTGGTGCAGACGAACTTGTCGGAGAGGTCGGCGTGCACCGATTTGGCGAATTGCTTATCGACGATAGCCGCGCTCTTGGAGTGACAATCGGAACAGGTCGTCGTGTTGTCCTTGGCGTCGGCGGCGTGCGGGAAATCGTCGTAGCCCTCGTTATGGCACTTGGTGCACGAGAGGCGCTGGTGATCGGAGCCGTAGAAAGCGTCGGCGTCGCGAATCAGCGTGCGCAGTTTCTTGAGGTCCATGCCGGCGACCGGCGGATGCTCGACCCCGGCCGTGCTGTGGCAGGCCAGGCACTTGTCGTTGCCGGCGTGGATCTTCGCCAGCTGCTCGGGCGTGATCACGGCGGTGGCGTTCTGCGCCTGAGCCAAGAGCGGCAGCAAGGCGAGCAGCACGATGCCCGTGCCGAGCGCGAGCACCTTATTGAATAGCGACCGCATTAGCTCTCCCGTTCAGAATGTCCGTCGAAATCACGTCGACGATCACGGAGCATCGATTCCGCTCAAGCCGCTAGCGTAGCCAGTGTTTACGCTATTGCATAGCACTTAATTGCACGCCGTCTATTGGAATTTGTAGATGTAGCGAACACCGACGAAATTCGATACCTGTTTTTGATCGGCAGTAACCGTCGTGCCATCGGCTGTCGAGTTTCCACCGTACGCGAAAGGCGTCCCGTCCGCGAACATCCACGACCAGTCATTCGTTTTCCAGTGCTCATGGATCAGGTCAAACCGAACGGTCGAATGCTTGTCGACGGCGTATTGCGAAAAGAACTTGAGCCGGATCAAGGTGTTCTTGATATCGGGCAAGTCTCCCGTGAAATTCGCGGTCTGGGGGTAACTAAGCGCTTGCTGATACCGGCTGACGTCTTGCGTCCATTGCAGATCGGCTCCCAACGCGATCCGCTCGGTGACCTCGCCGCGCAATCCCAAGCCGACGGAATTTCCCGTGTCTTGGAGATTGTCATCCTTAATGTTTAGCGCCACGTTCGCGTTGTTATTGTTCAACTGATGCGCCTGATTGTGGTCGTACGTATACCACGCATCGAGCTTCCATTTATCGTTCAGGGCATAGCTTGCATCGAGGCTCACCATTTGTGCTTTGCCATTGCGTACGCCATACGGATTGTCGTAGGCATAGTTGTCGCGAGAATCCTCCAGATTGAGTTGGAACGAAAGGCGCTCGAGCGGCGACCAGTCGAATCCCGCACGCACCTTGTTGCGCGTGCGGTCAGCGATGTTGATCGGGTTGATATAGTTGGTTGGTGCGCCGCCGGCGCCGGCAGCGGCGGATCCGTAAGTCGAACCGGTACGGTCGCTGAACAGGTAGCTGAGCGATCCGTTAACCGCGTCGGACAGCGATTTTCGCAAGGCCACACGATAGGTTGTTTCATCGAGGTTATAGCGGAAGGGAACAAGGCGCTGGTTGTCCGTGCCCCCAGGGCCATCGCTGGTCGTCGCAATGCTCCGATCCTGGTGGCTCTGGTCTACTCCGGCCGTCAGGCTGTAACCCGCGGGCAATCGGTAAGTGCCTTCCAACTTGCCGCTCAGCGTCTTGTAGGAATACGGCGTATTGTTCATGCAGTTGCCCGCAGTACTGCAAACCCCCGTCTTCACATACTGGTTGACCGGTGTTGCGTCATCGACGTTGTAGTAGCGCAGGTTGGCCAAGAGAGACAGTTCCTTGAACGGCCGCGAGACCAAACCCAGCTGTGCCAAGGTTGTGTTCACCTCGCCGTTCAGACTTGCCGGCGAACCGGCAAGCGCAGCCGCCCCGCTTGCGAAATCTTCGTTCTGCGTGGCGTGCGTGTAAGCCAACTTGAATGTGCCGCGCGTATTCGTTGTGAAGTTGTATCCGCCGTTCAGGAAAGCCTGATGCGCCTGATTGTCCAGAGGTTGTGAAATATAGGTAACGGCGTTGGGGGCCGGAAGCGCCGCCGTGTACACCGAGGTCAGCGTGTTATCGGTGTTATACCAGCTGCCATAGTAGCCCCCCGAGAGCTGCAGGTCTTTCAGCGTGTAATTCAGGGTCATTTCCAACTGCCGTGTCGTGCTGTCGATTGGTTGTGCCGCGAACACGGCGGGATTCGACGCACCGTTTGATCTGAGCCCCCAAGCCTGATCACCGGTCTTATTTTCATTCTTGAAACTGAAATTGAAGTCGAGATTGGGCATCAGATTCTTGAAGAACCCGAAATTGGTCAAGTCACGCTTGGTTCCGAGATTTTCTGTTTGCAGAGGTCCGGGTACCGCGTTGGTGCTGATTATCTGCGTCGTTGTGCCGATGCCCTGCAGGCGAGTCGTATAGGTGTTCGGATTGTCGAACGGTATGCGGGAATATTCCAAGGAAACGCCGATGTCGCCTTGTCGGAGGTATTCGCCTTTGACCGACCGCGCGTCGAGACCCAGATCGGAGGCTTTCAACTTCAGCCATGTGCCTGTGGCGTCATCGCGCTTGTTGATGTCTGCGTCGAGCAGTCCATACGTACCTTTATCGCGCATGCCATCGTAGATACCCTGCTGGGGCCTGTCGGCGCTCCAGTTACCCACGCCAACAGAAACAGAAC
>CAIXAY010000143.1 GCA_903917505.1 uncultured beta proteobacterium
CCATCATGATCGCGGCGGGAATCACCGGCGCCGACGATCCGCCCGGGATACAGGCCTTGAGCTGGCGGCCGCCGCGCATGCCACCGGCCATTTCGAGCAGGGTCGCAAACGGCGTGCCGAGCGGGATTTCGTAGTTGCCCGGCTTGTTGACGTGGCCGGAAACCGAGAAGAGCTTGGTGCCGCCGTTGTTCGGCTTGCCGGACTCGAGGTAGGAGTCGGCGCCCATGTTCATGATGAAGGGAACGGCAGCGAAGGTTTCGGTGTTGTTGATCGTCGTCGGCTTGCCGTAGAGGCCGAAACTCGCCGGGAACGGCGGCCTGAAGCGCGGCTGGCCCTTCTTGCCTTCGATTGATTCGAGCAGCGCGGTTTCTTCGCCGCAGATATAGGCGCCGTAGCCGTGATGCGCGAAGAGCTGGAAGTCGAAGCCGGAGCCGAGAATGTTCTGGCCGAGAAAGCCCGCCGCGACGGCCTCTTCGAGCGCTTCCTCGAAGCGCTTGTAGACCACCCAGACTTCACCGTGAATGTAGTTGTAACCGCGCACCGCGCCCATCGCGTAGCCGGCGATGATCATGCCCTCGATCACCGCGTGCGGATTGAACAGCAGCAGGTCGCGGTCCTTGAAGGTGCCGGGCTCGCCTTCGTCCGAATTGCAGACGACGTACTTGTCGCCGGCGTAGGCCTTGGGCATGAAGCTCCATTTGAGGCCGGTCGGGAAACCGGCGCCGCCGCGGCCGCGCAGGAAGGACTTCTTGACTTCGGCCGTCACCTGTTCGGGCGGCGTTTTCTCGGCCAGGATCTTCTTCAGCGCCGAATAGCCGCCGCGCTTGACGTAGGCGTCGAGCCGCCAGCCATTTTCGCTCGCGCCGTCGAGGCCGACGGTGAGCACCGGATTGAGGGCACCGAGGATGGCCATTATTCGAGCTCCGCCAGCAGTTTGTCGATTTGCTCGGGCAGCATCGAGCTGCACATGCGACGGTTGTTGAGCAGCATCACCGGCGCATCGCCGCAGGCGCCCATGCACTCGCCCTGCTTGAGCGTGAACTTGCCGTCGGCGGTCGTTTCGTCGTAACCGACGCCGAGCTTCTGCTTCAGGTACTCGCCGGCATCGACGGCGCCCGAGAGCATGCACGGCAGGTTGGTGCATACCGTCAGCTTGTACTTGCCGACCGGTTTCAGGTCGTACATGGTATAGAAGCTCGCCACCTCGTAAGCGGCGATCGGCGGCATGCCGAGATAATCGGCGACCGCCTCGATCGATTCGGAGGACAGCCAGCCCTGCTCTTCCTGGGCGATCGCCAGCGCCGCCATCACCGCCGACTGCTTCTGCCCGGCCGGGTACTTGGCGATCTCGCGATCGATTTTCTTGAGGGATTCTGTGGTCAGCATCAGCGGTCGATCTCGCCAAAAACAATGTCGATTGTGCCGACCATCGTCACCACGTCGGCAATCATGTGGCCCCGGGTCATTTCATCCAGGGCCGAAAGGTGAACGTAACCGGGCGAACGGATCTTCAGGCGGTAGGGCTTGTTCGCGCCA
>CAIXAY010000144.1 GCA_903917505.1 uncultured beta proteobacterium
AGCCCTGTAGCGTCATCGTAGACAAACTGCTCGTCGTCCTCATCGCGGATAAGGTCCGCCGTCAAATCGTCAACCCAAGTCACGTACCCGTTTTCCTAACGTTGCTCATGCCGTCAACACGGCTACGCAGGTAGTCAAAATTGTCTTTGTCACTCTGGATATGCTCGGCCAGGAGCCGCTTCAGCCAGCCAGTATCGGACTTCAGCGTGTAAACGACGCCGGTCCCGCCAACCAGCGTTATGACGATGGAAACCAGCTCAAGCACAGACTCGATACTGAGATTCATCGCGCTATATGTCCTTATCCCCGTATTCCATCTTGGCGATACGAGACGCGGCGCTCACTTGGCCTTTAGCGTGCTTGCGAACCCGACTCATAAGCCGCTTATCTTTCCGGTGACGCTCAGCCGACATCAGTGTGTGGTACGCGCTTTCGGCTTCATAGTCCTTGTCAGGCTTATCCATCATCAGCGGCGACTGCGCGGCGCGCGCCGTGCGCTTTTTCTTCGCCACGGCTCACACCATCGCGTCGGATTTTTCCATCTTCGCCATGCGCTTCTTGCGTGCGCCGTCCATTTTATTTTGCGGCAGCAGCGCGCTTGACTGCTTCTTTGCCGATTTCCGCGCGCCGTCCTTTGAACCGCCCGTCTTGAAGCCGCCCTTCGCCATTTTCCGCTTAGCCATCGCAACCCCCTAAATATTCTGTTTTGCAAGTCCTGGCGTAAATACCACGGTCGGACCCGTACCAATCGCCTGCGCTATAGCTGAAACAAAGGCCGCGCCTTGCGGCAAATACTCATGCGCCACGGTGTTGCCGGGGATCGTTCGATCCGCCGTAGTCGCCGCTGTTCCCGAAGTCTGGCTTGCATCCGTAAAATGCACACAGGCCGCGCCGGTCCCGATAACGGCGATCTCCATCACGCAGTAAGTCCCGGTCTGGCACGCCGAGACAGTCCCGATACTAGCTGTCGAGAATATCGAGACGCTGGGAGCCGTCCGCTGGAAAACAATGTCCGTCAATTACAGCTCCGCGGACATGATGATCTGCGCAGCCAGCCCTGTACCGATCAGGAGGGCCGGCGCATACAAGGTCAAGCCGGCACTGCCGGCCGTCGCCTGGATGAAGATGCCATTCGCAGTAGACGTGGCAAGCTGCGTCATTGCCGCGGACCCGCAGCTTGTGCCTCCAGCCGCCTGGAGAACGAAGCCGCCGGCCTTCGTCGCCGGATAAGTCGTCGTCGGCGCGACGCGGAACGGCACCGATACTAAAAGTGGTACGCGCGCAATCGTCGTGCTTGCCGCTGCACCCAAAGCAACCGGTGAAACCGCTACGCCGGCCGTCTGGTTAATCACACGCGCGTAGCGCTGACACAGCGCAAGTTCCAGCGGAATCGGGCGGCGCTCGAACGGCGTCGCACTTGTGCCGCCCTGCGGCGCCACTTCAAGCTGAATTGCCTCGATCTCAAAATAATCGTTTGCGCCCGCAGTGCCGACACCGGTCATCGAGAACTGCACCGCGAGTTCGAGAGCCGCGGTCGAGATATTGCAGACCAGCGCGAAACGCTGAAACGCAGTCGTGAGAGTCACGCTCGTCGCTGCCGCACCGGCAGAATTATAGAGCGTCGGCGTCGCCGCGCCCGTCCACCCCGATACGTAGGTCGCGGCGCCTTCGTTCGCATTCGTGCCGGTCGTAACCGTTACGCCAAGCGCGTTGTTAGCCGCCGTGTAGCCCGCGCCAGCGCGGGCATAGAACGACAAGATGACCGGCAAGCCCTGAGTCTGGAGGACGTCGACTGATTCCACGATCGAGACGAAATTGATTTGGTGTGTATCCGTGTTCGCCGATGCGCGCTGCACACGCGCCATAGCGCCGAAACCCGGAGGCGGCGTGCCCGTCTCCTGGTTAACCTGAATCGACGCCGAAGCATTGCCGACCGCGAACCAGCGATCGGCGGTGTAAGTGACCGTGCTCGTGATGCCGCTGAAAGCCGTGCCGCGCTGCCATGGATTCGTATTGAAATCGCTGCCGATCAGGATATTGCGCAAGCTCGTCGGCGCAACAGATCCGATCAGCGCGTTTGAATTTATGCTTTGGATAACGCCGTTAACGGTGCCGATGATCTGCGAGGCTTCGGCGTTCGCGGCG
>CAIXAY010000145.1 GCA_903917505.1 uncultured beta proteobacterium
GGCGCGCGGAGACGGATGAAGGCCTTGCGGAGAGGATCGGCCTACGGCTCGACATCCCGCCACAGCTGCTGCGCGAACTGCTGCTGAAAGCGACCGGAGCGGTGCGATCGCGCCTCCTGGCGCTGGCGCCGATCGAAACTCGCGAGGAGATCCGCCGCGTCGTCGAATCCATTTCAATCGAGTTCATGCGCGAAGCGACCACGCCTCGGAATTTCACGCGAGCGCTGGATCTCGTACGGCGAAAGGAACGAGAAGGCCACCTCGACGAGGCGGCCATCATGGAATTCGCCAAGACGCGACAATACGAGGAAATGGTTGCCAGCCTCTCTCAGTTTTGCTCGGCGCCGCTCGACCTGATCGACCGCCTGATGCAGAACGCCTCCCACGACGGGCTGCTCGTTGCCTGCAAGGCCGCCGGGCTGCGTTGGCCGACCGCGAGCGCAATCATCGCCAACAGGTTCATCGATCACCCGCTGGCCACCCAGGACGTGCAGCGGGCAAAGGCCGACTTCATCAAGCTGACGCAGGCGACCGCGCAGCGGGTCCTCCGGTTCTGGCAGGTTCGCGACACGACTGCCGGCCCGGTCGGTCAGAAGGACCCCGAAGCCAGGAGCCTGCTGGTGGAGATGCTGCGCGCGCTGCGCATCGACCCCGCGCTGCTCGACCGCCTCGATCTCACCGCCGTTCAGGATCTCCAGAGGGTGTGCGGCCGCTGCGAGCGCAAGGCGGAATGCCGCGAACAACTTGCTTGTGGCGGCGCGGCCGAATGTTACCAAGAATTCTGCCCCAACGCCGAGACACTCGACGGGCTCAAGTGATGACGAGCACTTTGACCAGGTCGGCACCGGTGCCTACGCGAACGTGGAGCCGATGCACGTAGAGAGAACCTTTCGATGAGACGGCTCACCCTCATTTCGAGCGCCCGCAATCGTGCCGCCGAATTCAGTCGCAAATCGGCGGGTATTTTTGCCGTGCGTGCACTCGGCCTTGATGAGTTCGCGCACCAAGATCCGGAAGCGCTCATTTTCGTCGACATCGACCTCAGCCGTGGCGCGCATGCGGACGATCTCAGGCTGTGGCTGAAGCGCCGGCCAAAGGACGGGGTCGCGGTATTCGCCGTCGACAAGGGCTCGCGGATTCAAACCGTGCGCGCCTTCTCGATCGGCGCGACCGACGTCGTGTTTCGACCCGTCCATCATGGCACGCTGCTCGGCAAGTTGTCGGCAAGTGCCGACTCTCCGCGCTGTGATGCATCGGGGTGCGAGGTCGAGTATTCCGACGGGATCGTCGCCGGCATATCGGCGTTGCAGAAGCTGTTTTCTGCCGCGAGCGGCGGTGCTGCGCTCAACTCGCAGGTGATCGCCGACGCGGGCGATGCGCTGGTGAAACATATCGAGGCGTACGGCATTGCCGACTGGGTGCAGGCGATTCGCGTTCATCACGATCAGACTTACCAGCATTGCCTGTTCGTCAGCGGAGCGGCCGCCGCGTTCGCCCAGCAACTGGGATTCAGCGGCGCCGATCGCCGGCGGGTCGCGATGGCGGGCCTGCTGCATGACACCGGCAAAGTGAAGATTCCGGTGGCGATCCTGGAAAAACCGAGCAAGCTCGACGACGAGGAAATGGCTGTCGTCAAGCAGCACGCGGCGCTGGGATACGATGCCCTGCAGGCGGTGGAGGGGTTGCACCCGGAGATGCTCGACATGGTGCTGCATCACCACGAGTATCTCGACGGCTCGGGATATCCGGACGGTCTTCGCGGCAGTGAGATCTTCGATCTGGTTCGTCTGGTGACGATTGCCGACATTTTCGGTGCGCTGATCGAGCTGCGCGCCTACCGGCCGCCGATGTCGGGCCAAGCCGCCTACCAAGTCTTGCTGGATATGGGTCGCAAACTCGATCGCGACCTCGTCCGGGCGTTTCAACCGTTCTCGCGGGTGCAGTTCGAATAGGCGCCGCGCACCGTCAGGAAGTTGTTTTGGAAATGCCCAGCGACAAACCATCCCGAACCGCCGGCTGGACGGTCGTCAAGAAGGACCATGGCTGGTTTGTCGTATTGCCGGACGAAACAACCGAGCTCGGGCCCTACCTGACAGGGACGCTGGCAATGCAAGTCGCGCTCGCATATGTGCGCCCCGCGCGCAGGCAGGCGCTGGATGCGCACGTCTTCGTCGGCAACGATCACCACGAGTTCCACGAATGCGCGATGATCAACCCAGCAAACAGTCGCGATCCTTGCGGTGCCTGCATGCCGACGTCGCCGCCGCAGCGACCAGTTTGCCCGTTGCGCAGCGAGATGCTCGCGGCGCGAGGTTAGGTCATTCGTCGCCCGCGGGGCGTGCGATCACGGCGTGACGCGCGTGCCCCCGCGGCCCTCCAGGGCCGCGGCGAGGTGCGCCGGGTCGGTAATGATGGCCTGCTTACCGCCGCCTTCCAGGAACTCGACAATCGCCTGCACCTTAGGAAGCATGCTGCCGCGCTCGAAGTGCCCTTCGGCGATGTACCGCGTCGCCTCGGCCACCGTCATCGCGTCGAGTGCTCTCTGCCCCGGCTTGCCGTAGTCGAGGTAGACCGTCTCCACGCCTGTGGTGATGACGAGGACCTCGGCGCCGAGCTGGCGGGCGAGGAGACTCGAGGCGAGGTCTTTGTCGACGACGGCGCAGGCGCCGGAGATATCGCCATTCGGGTCCTCCACCACGGCAATGCCGCCGCCACCGGCGGCGATCACGACGAAGCCGGCGTCGAGCAGGCTGCGGATGGCGTCGA
>CAIXAY010000146.1 GCA_903917505.1 uncultured beta proteobacterium
CACGCCGGCGATCGCGATCGTTGCGGCAAGTCGGGAATCGTATCAAGCGCGACCGTCCCTGTACATTGAAACGAGATTATCGCTGCCTGTCGTAGTAAATTATTTACTGCGCGCCGCCACGCCTTGATCGGCGAGGCGGCGGTCTTCATGCTTCAAGTCAGGCGGCGGGCGCTTCGATCGGGTTCTTGACGATGAACCAGTAGCAAATCGCGGCGCAGGCCACGATGATCCCGGCGCTGACAAAAGCCAGCGTATAGGAACCGGTGGCATCGACGATCATCCCGGCGACGATGGGCGAGAAAGCGCCGCCGAAATAGCCGCCGAAATTCTGTATCGAACCGACCGAGGCAATCATCGACGGTGGCGCGACGTCGCCGGCCAGGGCCCAGGCCCGACCCTGCATGCTGGCGATGCAGAACAGCGCCAGCGTGAGGACGGCCATCGTCGGGACGATGCCATGCACGAACGGGATCGTACACACGGCGGCACCGGCAACCAGGGCGTTGAAACTGATGATCACGCGCTTGGTGACCATCGGCGAGCGGTCCGCTTTCTTCTCGAGGATCTTCTTGGTGTACCAGCCGCCGAGGATCTCGCCGACGATGCCGCCGATCCACGGAATGCTGGCGTACATGCCGAGTTCCTTGAGGGAAATTCCCTGCGTCTTCAGGAGATACAAGGGCAGGAAGACCAGGAAGATGTTCCAGATCCAGATGGTGCAGAAATAGCCGAGGACCATGCCCCATACACTGCGGTACTTGAACAGGCTGCCCCAGCTGATCTTCGACTGGGTGATGCGCTGTTCGGTGCCCGAGCCGTCGGCGGTAATGTAGTCAAGCTCTTCGCTCGTGAGGTTTTTCTGCTCCTTGGGATTGTTGTAGAAGACCCAGAAGAAGACGACGAAAACAAAGCCCATCAGCGCCGAAATGTAAAACAGCCAGCGCCAGCCGAACAGCAGCATGATCGTGACGAGCAGCGGCGGGGTCAGCGCCGGGCCGAACTTCGAGCCCGAATCCCAAATGCCGGTGGCAAAATCGCGCTCCTTCTTCGGTGTCCAGATCGAGGAAATCTTCGAGCAGGTCGGCATGCACGGCGCTTCGCCGACGCCGAGCAGGAAGCGGGCGCCGATGAATTCGGGCAGCTTGCTGCAAAACCCGGTGAGTGCCGTCGCCAGACTCCACCAGATGACCGCGCCGGACAAGACCTTCTTGGTCCCGAAGCGGTCGCACAGCCAGCCCGACGGCAACTGCATCAGGCCATAGGTCCAGGAAAAGACAGCGCCCAACAGGCCGATGTCGGTGTTGGTCAGGCCCAGTTCCTTCATCATCTGCGGCGCCGCGATCGACAGGTTCATGCGATCGAGGTAATTGATGATCCCGACGATGAGCAGCAGGGTTATCACCTTCCAGCGGATGTTTCCTTTGGGTTTGCTTAAGACCAAGGCACTTGTTGCTGCTGCAGTTTCCATGAACTATTTCCCCTTGTTGATTATTTCGTTGGAACGGACTACTGACAAATCAAACTGCGACTGCACGTCTTTCCTTGACTGCAGCGTGTGAATCCATTGCGTCGGGCAGGGCCTCGCGCGTGCCGCAACCACAGCCTTAGCGAAAATTCGCATCGTGGTTCAGGCAGGTCGGCATCGGCTTTCCGGCCAAACCTGCAAGCAGGTTTTCAGCGGCCAGACAGGCCATCGCATCGCGCGTCTCGTCGGTAGCGCTGCCGATGTGCGGCGTGATCAGGATGTTGTTCAGGCTGAGCAGGCGGTGCTTGGCCGGCAGCGGCTCCGGATCGGTGACGTCGAGCGCGGCGTAGGCGATCTGTCCGCTGCTCAGCGCGTCGTACAGGGCATCCTGATCGACCAGCCCGCCACGCGCCGCATTGACGAAATACGCGCTCGGCTTCATCTTGGCGAACTGCGCCGCGCCGAACATGCCCCGGCGCTCCGGCGAGAACGGCAGCATGACGACGATGAAGTCGGCGCTCGCCAGGAGTTCGTCGAAGGCAAAATATTTGACATTCAAGATGTCGTCGTCCTGGCGCCGGGTGCGATTGTGATAAATCACCTGCATGCCGCTGGTCTGCGCGCGCCGGGCAACCGCCGAACCGATCCGGCCCATGCCGACGATGCCGAGGGTCTTTCCGAACAGGTCGACGCCGAAGGGCAACTCGGCTCGCTCCCACTTGCCGGACAGCACCCAATTCCAGCCCTCATGGATACGCCGTGCCGCCGACAGCATGATGCCGAAAGTCAGGTCGGCCGTCGCTTCGGCGAGCACGCCCGGGGTATTGCTGAAAGGGATTCCTCTCTTGCTGCAGGCCGCAAGATCGGCATTTTCGTAACCCGCGGCGGCCTGCGCGATGACGCGCAGGCGGGGCGCATGCGCGAGCAGGGCCGAATCGACCTTGACGCCGTGGCCGGTATTGAACAGGCCGTCGGCATCCTTGATCCATTCGTAGAGCAGCTCGAGCGCTATCGGCTCGCGACGCTCCCAGATCTTGAGTTCGCAGTGGGCGCTGAGCAACTCGCGCGCCGCCGGGCGAATATTTGTCGGAACGACGACGCGATGCTTGGGCACGATAGGCCTCCTTGTTGATTATTCTGACGGCCCACCTGCCGGTCGTTGCCGGGCGTTCGAGCGCAGCATATCCTAGCCTCGTAAATGAATTCCGTATAATGAAAGTAATTGATATATTGATTACCTGCAGTTATCCATCTTCGGACCATGGCCAAAGCCCGCCCTCTTCTGCTCAATCGCCTGCGCATGCGCCAGGTGGCCCTGATGCTGGCGATCCAGGAACACCGCACGCTGCGCGCGGCGGCGCATCAGCTCGGGGTGACCCAGCCGGCAGCGAGCAAGATGCTGCATGACCTGGAGGAGGCGGTTGGCGAAGTCCTGTTTGAACGGGTGGGGCGCGGCTTGCAACTCAATCCGGCCGGGCTGGCGGTGATCAACACCTTCCGCGGTTTGCGCAACAGCCTCGCGGCGCTCGGCCACGAGTTGCACGAACTGCGCCTCGGTAGCGCCGGCAAGCTGTTCGTCGGCAGCATCATGGCGGCGACGCCGACGACGCTCAAGGACGCGCTGATCGCGCTCAAGAAGATTTACCCGCTGCTGTCGATCGAAGTCCAGATCGACACCAGCGACCGGCTCGTCGAACTCCTGCGCAATGGCACGCTTGACGTCGTCATAGGACGCATGCCCGAGACGTCGAGTCCGGCCGTCGACGAGTGCGTGTTCGAGCCGATCGGCGACGAAACGATTTCCGTCGTTGCCGCCTGTGCGCACCCGTTGGCGCGCCGAAGCGCGAAAAAGCGCCTGAGCTTCGAGGCCCTGCTCGCCTACCCGTGGATACTGCAGCCGCGCGGCAGCCCGTCGCGCGCCATGGTTGAACACGAGTTTCTGAGCCATCACGCGCCGCTGCCGCTTGGACTGATCGAAACAAGGTCGATACTGATGGCATCGAACCTGATCGCGGCTAGCGAAATGATCACGGTGATGCCGCAATCGATCGCCAGCCAGTTCGAAGAGCACGGCCTGCTGCGCATCCTGCCCTATGCCTTCACGCACACGCTGACCCCCTGGGGCAGCCTGCTGCATCGTGACCGGGCAATCAACCCGATCACGCAGAAGTTCGTTGATTTGCTGCACACCGACGCCGTCGCTTAAGCCCGCCGGGCGGAGACCTTCACTGCCCACCGGCGAGTTCGCGCTCGAGCAGTTTGCGCGACACCTGCCAGCCGTTGTGGTGATGGGCGCGCAAGAGTTCGCGCAGCAGGGGTCCGTCGCGTTCCCTGATGGCATTGACGATCTGCACATGCTCGGCGAGTGCGCGTTCCCAACGTTCGTGGCGACGGTTGCCGGCGTAGCGGTAGCGCCGGACGCGCGCGCATTCGGCAGCGTAAATCCGCGCCAGCGCGCCATTGCCCGCCGCGTCGACGATGCGCTGATGGATCGCCTGGTTGATTTCGAAATACGCCATCAGTTGTCCGGCGCGAAAAGCTGCGCGCATTTGTTCATGCAAATCAGCGAGGGCCGCGATCTCGGCCTCGCTGATGCTGGCGCAGGCCGCTTCGGCGGCGAGCCCTTCGAGCCCGATCAGTAGTTCGATGGCCTGGTCGACCTCGGCCATCGACAGCGCCGTCACCGTCGCGCCGCGATTCGGCACGATGGTGACCAGGCCTTCGGCGGCGAGAATCTTGAACGCTTCACGCAGCGGCGTGCGCGAGAGACCGTCGAGATGCTCGCCGACCTCGCGCTCGGAAATGCGCTGACCGGGAACGAGATCACCGGCGATGATCATCCGGCGCAGCCGCTCGGCGGCGATCAGAGTGCGATTGCCATGCTTGTTCTCGAGCATTGAAACTCCGGTTTGTTGGCGCTTGCTCACACCAGAACGAAGGCATTATTGCATGGAACATAGGCTCAGGGGTGAGAGTTGTGGGACAAAAAGCCACTTTTATTCACCGATTGCATGTAATATTGACCCTTCCGCGATCTTTGGACTCACCATGAATCATCTCGATTACTACGCCACGGCGCGCGCGCCGGTCGAAACCTGTGTCGTTGGCAGCGGCGGCTTCGGCCGCAGTTTTCTCGCCCAAGGCTTGCGCGTTCCGCTGATGCGCGCGCGCGTCGCGGTCGACATCGATGTGGCCATCGCGGCAGCGGGATTCACCGACCTCGGCATCGCCGCGGCCGAGGTCGCGCTTTGCCATAGCGCCGACGAGGCGCAGCGCGCCTGGGCGCAGGGCCGCTTCATCGCGGCGGCCGACCTGGCGATCGTCGTCGGATTGCCGATCGATGTCGTCGTCGAGGCGACGGGCAACCCCGAGGCCGGCGCCAGACACTGCCGCATCGCCATCGAAGCCGGCCGCCACGTGGCCCTCGCCTCGAAGGAAGTCGATAGCGTTATCGGTCCTTATCTTGCGCATTTCGCCGCGCAGCGCGGCAGAGTGGTGACGCCGGTCGACGGCGATCAGCCGAGCCTCTTGATCGGTCTCATCACCTGGGCGCAGACGCTCGGCTTCGACATCGTCGCCGCCGGCAAGTCGAGCGAATACGATTTTGTCTATGATGCGGCCGCGCAGACCATGACCAGCGACGGCAAGACCATTCCGATGACGCAATTCGCTGCGCTCTGGGATCACGGCGCGCGCGCCGTCGGCGCGGTCGCACAGTTGCGCTCGGCGGCTTGCGCGCAATTGCCGCAACGCGCCGTGCCCGACCTGTGCGAACTCCTCGTCGTGGCCAACGCCACCGGATTCGCACCGGACCGCCCCGACCTGCACGCGCCGATCGCCCGCGTTCCGGAAATGGCGAATTTCTTCGGGCCGGTCAGCGAGGGCGGCCTGCTCACCCGCGAGCGCGCGCTCGACGTCTTCCACTGTTTGCGGCGTCCCGACGAAGCGAGTTTTGCCGGCGGCGTTTTCGTCATCGTGCGCTGTGAAGATCGCGTCACCTGGGATCTGCTCGCCGCCAAGGGCCATGTCATTTCGCGCGACGGCCGGTGCGCCATGCTTTACCTGCCGCGCCACCTGCTCGGACTCGAAGCGGCGACGAGCGTGCTCGACGCCGCCGTGCATGGCCGCTCGAGCGGCGCCCAGGCACCGCAGCCGCGGCTCGACCTTATCGCCCGCGCCACCCGGCAACTCAGCGCGGGAACGACGCTGGCGATGGGCGGGCACCACCACACGATCGCCGGAACGGCCGCCGAATTGCAGCCGGCGGCGCCGCTCGGCGATGGCCAGGCCGTGCCCTTCTACCTCGCTGCCAACCGAAAGCTGGTGCGCGAGGTCGCGGCCGGCGCGACGATCAACTTCGCCGACATCGAGATCGATCCGAACTCGGAATTGCTCGCGCTGCGCCGGCTTCAGGACGGATATTTCTTTAGCCTGAAGTTACCCCCTTTGTAGTCACCCCCAATAACGACAAGTGCTTGTCTGGTCTAACGATTCGGGCCACTTGTCGTTTATTTTTGTTACAATGTGTAGTCACTAATATACTTGACATCTGGCGCTGTATGGTTTA
>CAIXAY010000147.1 GCA_903917505.1 uncultured beta proteobacterium
CGCTGCCCAGTTCCTGCGCGATGCGCGTCGCGGTGGCGCGCGCGGCGATGCGGCGCGGCTGGGTGTGGCCGATCAGGCCGGTCGTGCCGCGCCCGAGTTCGAGGCAGATCTTCGGAATCTGCGTCGTCTTGCCCGAGCCGGTCTCGCCGCAGACGATCACCACCTGATGTTTATCGATCAGCTCGGCGATCTCGGCGCGCCGCCCGTTGATCGGCAGCTCGTCGGAAAACTCGGGGCGCGGCAGGCGCGCGCGGCGCGCCGCGACCGCGGCGCGCGATTTCTCGAGCAACGCAGCCTGTTCGCCCTGCAGCGCATCGCGCCGGGCACCGAACAGGTGGCGCAGGTCGCGCGCCTGCGAGCGCAGACGGCGCTGATCGGCGGCAAGGCAATCGTCGAACTCGGATTTACGGGTCAAGGGACAAGCTTACGGCTGGAAGGTCGCCAGTTTAGCCGCTTTCGCCATCGAGTTCATGCGGCGCGGGAAATCCCTTATCCGGACCGACCGTGCCGGCATCTGCATCAAATAAATACGGACAGTCGGAAACGCGAACGAGCCTGGCGTGGTCAAAGGCCCAGCGATCATCCACAAGGAGTACGCGTCCCGACTGCGGGAATCGCTGCGGAGATGATGGCCAGCGAAGCGCTGAAAGCCTTCACGGGGGCATGATTCACGGAGGCGCTGATGGCCCCGAAGAAGAAGCAAGCCACCGACAAGGCTTTGCCGACCGGCGTCGCCTCGCGCGAACCGGTCAAAGCCGATTTGCTCTGCGGCGACGGTGTCAGCCTGGCGATTCTCGATGCGCTCAGCGCACAAATCGCGGTACTCGACCAGGCCGGTGGAATCATCGCGGCCAACCAGTCATGGCAGCGCTTTGCCCGGGAGAATGGCGACGAATCATGCTGGCCGATTCCGTCGGCGAGCGGCGGCGTCAATTACCTGGCGGCCTGTCAGTCCTCTTCGGACCGGGGATCGGCGAGCGCCCTGCAGGCGCGCGACGGCATCAAGGCAGTGCTCGACGGCCGGACGCCCAGCTTCACCCTTGAATACTCCTGCCATGCCAGCCAGCAACAACGCTGGTTCAGAATGAGCGTCACCCGCCTCTAAGGCGGTGCGGTCGTCGCTCACACCGACTTTACCGAACTCAAGCAGGCCGAAGAAGCGGTGCGCAAGCAGAAGGAATTCTTCCATCTGATCGCCGAGAATATTGGCGACTTCATCGCCGTCCTCGACGTCGATGGTCGGCGTATCTACAACAGCCGTCCTATGCGAAATTTTTTGGGCCGGAGCGCGATTTGCGCGGCTCCGACGCTTTCGCCGAACTTCACCCGGACGACAAGGCGCGCGTCCAGCAGGTCTTCCGCGACACCGTAAGTACCGGCGTCGGCCAGCAGATTCACTATCGCATGCTGTTGCCCGACGGCACGGTTCGCGATATGGAATCGGCCGGCAACGTGATCCGCGACAGCCAGGGGCAGATTGCGCAAGTGCTTGTCGTCGCGCGTGACGTCACTGAGCGCCGCCACATGGAAGAACAGTTGCGGCAACTGGCCTTCCATGACGCGCTTACGCAACTGCCGAACCGTCGCCTGCTCAACGACCGCTTGAATCAGGCGATGGCCGCCAGTGCGCGCAGCGCGTTTTATGCCCCCCTGATGTTTCTCGATCTGGACAACTTCAAGCTGGTGAACGACAAGTACGGTCATGCCATCGGCGATTTGCTGCTGATCGAAGCGGCCGATCGGCTGAAGCGCTGCGTGCGCGAGACGGATACCGTGGCGCGCTTCGGCGGCGACGAGTATGTGGTGGTGATCAGCGAGCTCGATTCCGCCTATGCCGAATCGCTGGCGCTGGCCGAAGCGATCGCCGAAAAAATCCAGAACGCGCTGGCGCAGCCCTGCCTGCTGACAATGGAAAGCGAGGATGCCGCGCCGCTTGCGATCGCGCAGCGGTGTACCGCGAGCATCGGCATCGTCTTGTTCATCGGCCACCAGGCCAGTCAGGATGACATCCTCAAATGGGCCGATGCGGCGATGTATCAGGCCAAGACAGCCGGACGCAATATGATCCGCTTTCACAACGCGCTCAATTGACGGCGGCTAGCGGTTAAAATAGCAGTCTTCTGGAATCAAGGACCGCACCGTGAGCAACGTCCCAAGAGAGCCCGCCGCCGCAGCGACAAATTTCATCCGCAACATCATCGATGCCGACCTCGCCGCGGGCAAGCACGCCCAGCGCCGCTGGTCGGGCAAGCCAGCGCTCGCCGCCGCGCAGATGGGCGGCGCGCTCGATCAGGCCAGGATACGCACGCGCTTCCCGCCGGAGCCGAATGGCTATCTGCACTTCGGCCACGCCAAGTCGATCTGCCTCAACTTCGGCCTGGCGCGCGACTACGGCGGCCGTTGCCACCTGC
>CAIXAY010000148.1 GCA_903917505.1 uncultured beta proteobacterium
AGTCGTCGCCGCACCCATCCCGAACGCCGTCTCCAGCTTCTTCGAAACACCCATGAACGGGCACAGCCCCAGAATCCTCACCAACACGACATTGTTGACAAGGACAGCGCCGACGAGAATGAACAGATAGTGGGTCATGGTGGGGACGAAGCCGCGACCGGGCAGGGCCGCACAGCCTTGAAATTATCCCCTGTTGACGGCTTTCGTTCAACCCTGCTGATCGTAACGGTATGCGCGGCACGGCCAAACACGTCGTCATTCCGGTGCAAGCCGGAATCCAGTTACGCGACGGCTACTGCAATCTACAGCCAGCCGGCGCGCTTGAAGCGGAAGTAGAGAAAAACGCAGGTCGCCGTGATGACCAGCAGCGCCGTCGGGTAGCCGTACTCCCATTCAAGTTCGGGCATGGCCTTGAAGTTCATTCCCCAGATTCCGGCGAAGGCGGTGGCCACGGCGAAGATGCCGGCCCACGCGGCGAGCCGCTTGTTCACTTCGCTCTCCTCGATGGTGACCATCGAAAGATTGACCTGGATGGCCGTACCTATGGTGTCGCGGATGGTGTCGAGCGACGCGTTGATGCGCGTCAGGTGGTCGTAGACGTCGCGGAAGTAGTCGCGGCTGTTGGCGCAGACGATAGGCCCGCGGCCGCCGAACAGCTTGCCGGTGGCTTCCATCAGCGGCGCCACCGCGTGCTTGAGCAGGGTGATCTTGCGCTTCAAATCGTAGAGCCGCTCGATGTTGGCGCGCGCCGATCCCTTGGCGAAAATCTGCTCCTCGATGCCTTCGAGTTCCGATTCGAGCCGGTCCATGATCGGGAAATAGCGATCGACCACCGCGTCCATCAGCGCGTAGAAAACGAAACCCGAGCCGTGCTCGAGCATGTGCGGTTCGCGCTCGCAGCGCTCGCGTACGCCGAGGAAATTCTGCCGGCTGCGGTTCCTGATCGACAGCACGAAATTGCGGCCGACGAAAACGTTCACTTCGCTGAAGGAAAATTCGCCGGCCGTCTCCTCGATCTGGTGCATGACCGCGAACAGCGAATCGCCGTACTCCTCGATCTTCGGCCGCTGGTGGCCATGGCGGGCATCCTCGACGGCGAGTTCGTGCAGCGCGAACTCCTCCTGCATTTTCTCGAGTTCGAGTTTGCTGGCGTCGAGCAGCGCCACCCAGACGAAGCAGTTGGGCTTGGCCAGGTAGTCGCTGATTTCCTCGACCGACATGTCAGCCAGGCGGGAACCGTTTTCGTAGGCGACGCAGTTAACCAGCATGGGCCATCCTTTTCTTATGACAGGCGCTATCGTGCGCGTTTTGGGCGATTTGCGCGAGTTTGCAAAATGTCGTCACACCGGCGAAAGCCGGTGTCCAGGGTTTGCGTTGCGTGAATTGCGGATTGCGCCGGAATGACACGCTAGCGGCCTGCGCCGCTGTCGCTCGCGTCGAGTTCCTGCCACCGGCCTTCGCGCAGCCCTTCGATCGGCCGGAAGTTGGCCTTGTAGGCCATCTTGTGGCTGTCGCGTATCCAGTAACCGAGGTAGAGGTGCGGCAGATTGCGGGCCGCGCACTGGGCGATCTGCCAGAGAATGCTGTAGGTGCCGAAGCTGGCGCCAGCCACCGTCGGGTCGTAGAAGGTGTAGACCGAAGACAGGCCGTCATCGAGGACGTCGATGATGCTGACCATGCGCAGCACGCCGTTTTCGGAAAACTCGACGAGGCGGCTGTCGACGCGGCTTTGCAGCAGGAAGTGCGAATACTGCTCGTTGTTGTCCTGGTCCATGCCGCCGCCGGCGTGGCGCGCGGCCTGATAGCGCTGATAGAGCGCGTAATGTGCATCGAAATAGAGCAGCGGCAGTTCGCGTGCCTGCAGCGCCGCGTGCGCCTTGAGGCAGCGGCGTTGGCTGCGGCTGGGGACGAAGCGGGCGACCGGCAGGCGCACCGGCACGCAGGCGTGGCAATGGTCGCAGTTGGGCCGGTAGGAGAAGATGCCGCTGCGGCGAAAGCCGCTGCGCACGAGTTCGCCGTAGACCTCGGTGGTGATCAGGTGGGCCGGCGTCGCGACCTGCGAGACGGCGCGCTCGCCGGGCAGGTAGCTGCACGGATAGGTGGCGGTGTTGTAGAACTGCAGCAGCGAAAAAGGCAGTTGCGAGTCATTGAGGCGCGACATTGGGCACTATCCTAACCCAGACCTGGCGCGCGCCGTCTTCCGGCCAGCGGCCGTTGGCGGGCGCCGCGGCGGTCAGCTCGCGCAGGCGGGCGATGAAGTCGCCGCGCGGGATCTCGCGGGCGCCGAGCGAAGCCAGGTGCGGGGTGTTCATCTGGCAGTCGATCAGGCCGCAGCCGCGCGCGTCGAGGAAGCGCGCAAGGTGCGCAAGCGCGATCTTCGAGGCGTTGGAAGCGTGCGAGAACATCGATTCTCCGTAAAACATCCTGCCGATGGCCAGGCCGTAGACGCCGCCGACCAGCGTGCCATCGACCCAGGTTTCGACCGAATGGGCGTAACCGAGTTCATATAATGCGCTATATGCCGATTGCATTGCACCGGTGATCCAGGTGCCGCTCTGGCCTTTGCGCCGTGTGCCGGCGCAGGCGCGGATGACGGCCGGAAAATCGCTGTCGAGGCGGATCTGGTAGGCGCCGCGGCGCAGGGTCCGGCGCAGCGAGCGCGAGATCCTGAACTCGCCGGGCACGAGCACCATGCGCGGATCGGGGCTCCACCACAGGATAGGCTGGCCGGCCGAATACCACGGGAAGATGCCGTCGCGGTAGGCGCGCAGCAGGGTGGCCGGCGCCAGGTCGGCGCCGGCGCAGAGCAGGCCGTTCGGTTCGACGAGCGCGAGTTCCGGCGGGGGAAAACTGTCGGCGCTTTCGATCCAGGGAATCATCGCCGGCCGGCAGCTTATTTTTCTACGACGCGGCGTGCTCCGTTGTAGCGCTTGACCCAGTAGTTCTGGCTCATGTCCTCGACGCGGATTTCGGCGCCGGTGCGCGGCGCGTGCAGGAAGCGGTTGTCGCCGAGGTAAATTCCGACATGCGAGAAGGCGTGCCGCATGGTGTTGAAGAACACCAGGTCGCCCGGCTTGAGCTCGTCCTTGTCCACGACGTCGCCGATCTTGCTCTGTTCCTTGGCCGTGCGCGGCAGCAGCAGGCCGACCGCGTCCTTGAAGACGAGTTGCACAAAGCCGCTGCAATCGAGCCCGCTGTCGGGGTCGGTGCCGCCCCAGCGGTAGTTGATGCCGACCAGCTCCAGGCCCTTGAGAACCAGGTCCTTGGCGCCGCTCGTATAACGCTCGAACAGCGACGGCTCGTCGCTCAGCCCGTTTTCGTTCGCTGCCAGCGCGCCACCACCAAAGAAGGTGATTGCGGCCGCGGTGAACAGAATTATGAAGAATTTGTGAAAAGACATGGGGTCGCAATTTAAGTGAAAACGTGCCGGGTGTAAACCCTGGTCGCCAACAATGTCTATTCTCCGGCCGCGCGTCGTGGCCTAAGTCCCTGTTTAATTGTCGCTTAGGATTTTGCCCGCGCAGCCGTTATTAAGTGCTGGGATATGCCCTTTTATACTTATAATTCCAATTCGACGATAAGCATGCGGCGTGAATCAAGCAATCCAGCGAGGAGTAATCCATGGGCCCATTCAAGGCTTATTTGATCGAAGAAGCAGACGGCAAGTCGAAGGGCGCGTTCGCCACCATGAACGAAGCGCAGCTCGACCCCGGCGAAGTGACGATCAGGGTGGCCTATTCGAGCATCAATTACAAAGACGCCCTGGCCGCGACGGGCGCCGGGCGAATTGTTCGCCGCTTCCCCTGCGTCGGCGGCATCGACCTGGCCGGAATTGTCGAGAAAAGCAGCGATGCGCGCTTCAAAGCCGGCGATGCGGTGCTTGCCACCGGCTTCGACGTCGGTGTCGCGCACCATGGCGGCTATGCCGAATACGCGCGCCTGCCGGCCGACTGGGTGCTGCCGCTGCCCGCCGGCCTGTCCCTGCGCGATGCGATGGCCCTGGGCACGGCGGGATTCACCGCCGCTCTGGCGATCGTCCGCATGGAGCACAACGGCCTCGCGCCCGAGCAGGGGCCGGTGATCGTCAGCGGGGCGACCGGCGGCGTCGGCAGCCTGGCGGTCGATATGCTGGCCAGGCTCGGTTACCGGGTCACCGCGCTGACCGGCAAGGAAAGCGAATTCGATTACTTGAAGCGCCTCGGCGCCGCCGAAGTCATGTACCGCTCGGCGCTCGACCTGTCGCACATCCGGCCGCTCGGCAAGGCCTTGTGGGCCGGCGCTGTCGATAACCTCGGCGGCGAAGTGCTGGCGTGGATGGCCAGCTCGATGAAATACGGCGGCACCATCGCCAGCATCGGCCTCGCGGCCGACACGGCGTTCAACAGCACGGTCATGCCTTTCATCCTGCGCGCCGTATCCCTGCTCGGCATCGATTCCGGCGGCGTGCGCGAACCGCTCAGGAGCCGCATCTGGCAGCGCATGGCCAGCGACCTGCGGCCGCGGCACTTGCTTGAAATGACGCGTATGATCGGTTTCGACGAGTTGCCGGAGGCATTCGCCGCGTATACGCAGGGCAAGGCGCGCGGCCGTGTCGTCGTCGAAGTGGCCGGCGATTAGAACTGCACCCGTAGAGGACCGAGCAGGCATGGAAACTCCGGCGCAACTGCCGCGCATCCTGATTGTCGATGAATCGCGCATCGTGCGCGCGATGCTCGTCAAGCACATCCGCGAGCGTTACGACACGCGCGAAGAGACCGATGGCGAATCGGCCTGGCAGGTGCTCGTCCTCGACCACTCGATCAGCCTGGTAATTTGCGCCCTGTCGCTGCCCGTGCTCGACGGCAACGGCCTGCTCGTGCGCGTGCGCTCGTCGCGCCTGGCGCGCCTGGCCACCATGCCGATGCTGATGATTTCCGGCGACGACGATGCGGCGCTCGAACTGGCGAAGGCGCATGGCGCGTCCGATTTCATCAGCCGCAAGGCCGGCGGTTCGGAACTCCTGGCGCGCATCGATTCCCTGCTCAAGCTCGCGCAGGCGCAGAACCAGCTCAAGGAAAACCTCGAGCAGAACGTGCACAATCCGGAAACCGGGCTGTTTACGCGCAAGTACATCGAGGCCCAGGCCGCCCAGGCGATGTCGCACGCCAAGCGCCACGACCGCGAGGTCAGCGCCATGGTGCTCGGCTTCGACAACGTCAGCATCCTGCGCGAGGAGCATGGCGTCGATGTGCTGAAAGAATTGCAGCAGCGCCTGACCAGCATGCTGGCCGCGAAGATTCGCAAGGAAGACAGCCTCGGGCACTTTTCCGGCAGCCAGTTGATCGTCATTTCGCCCGGCACGCCGGCGGCGGCTTGCGAATCCTTCGGCACGCGCCTGCGCGACGCGATCCACGTGGCCAATATCGCCGTGCATGGCGAGCGCCTGCAGCTGTCGCTCAGCGTCGGCATCAGCAACAGCCCGGCCGACGGCGTCATTTCAGCGCGCGCCCTGATCGAGCTGGCCGGCCTGCGCCTGAAGGAGGCGCAACAGCAGGGCGGCAACCAGGTCATCGCCTGCAATGTGCGGCCGACCGACCCGACGGCGGTGCCCAGGCTCGATCTGGCGATCGCGCTGATCAAGGCCGGGCACGAGAGCGAAGTGATCCCGCACCTCGCGGCGCTCGGGCGGGAGATCCTGCCCTTGCTCGAATTGATCGAGCGGGATCGCAAGTACGGCCTGCTGGCGACGGAGAATGGGGGCGCCCCGCTTGATGAACCGCCGTTGGAAGAAGCACCAGAATAAACGACGACTCACCCGCATAATAACTCTGGAGTGGAAATTTCATGACGACATGCACGGCGTTTCATCAGGAATCCCTCGACGATCCGGATGCCTTCTGGTCGAGGGAAGCCAAGCGCATCGACTGGCAGCAGCCCTTTGTCAAGACGCTCGATTATTCGCACCCGCCTTTCGCCAAGTGGTTCGTCGGCGGCCAGACCAATCTTTGCCACAACGCCGTCGACCGGCACGCCGCGACTCGCCCGAACGAGCGCGCGCTGGTTTACATCTCGACCGAAACCGATCGGGAAGTCGTCTACACCTTCGCCGAGTTGAAGCGCGAAGTGATGCGCATGGCGGCGATCATCCGGGAACTCGGCGTCGGCCGCGGCGACCGCGTGCTGATCTACCTGCCGATGATTCCCGAAGCGGCTTTCGCGATGCTCGCCTGCGCACGCATCGGCGCGATCCACTCGGTCGTCTTCGGCGGTTTCGCCGCGGCCTCGCTGGCGACGCGCATCGACGACGCGACGCCGCGCCTGATCATTTCCGCCGACGCCGGAATGCGCGGCGGCAAGCCCGTCGCCTACAAGCATCTGCTCGACGACGCGATCGCGCTGGCCAAACACAAGCCGGCCAAGGTGCTGATGATAGACCGCGGCCTCGACCCGGGTTTCAATCGCGTCGCCGGCCGCGACGTCGATTTTGCCAGCCTGCGCGAGCGCTTCATCGACGCCGACGTGCCGGTGGTCTGGCTCGAGTCCTCCGAGCCGTCGTACATCCTCTACACCTCGGGGACGACCGGCAAGCCCAAGGGCGTCGTGCGCGACACCGGCGGCTACGCCGTCGCGCTCGCCGCGTCGATGGAATACATCTACTGCGGCGGCGCCGGCGAGACGATGCTGTCGACCTCCGACATCGGCTGGGTCGTCGGCCACTCCTACATCGTTTATGGCCCGCTGATCGCCGGCATGTGCACCATCATGTACGAAGGCACGCCGCTGCGCCCCGATGCCGGCATCTGGTGGAAGATCGTCGAGAAGTACAAGGTCAACGTGATGTTCTCGTCGCCGACCGCGGCGCGCGTGCTGAAGAAGCACGACACGGCCTTCATGCACAAGCACGACCTGTCGAGCCTGAAACACCTGTTCCTCGCCGGCGAGCCGCTCGACCAGCCGACGCACGAATGGCTGATGAAGGAGCTGGCGCTGCCGGTGATCGACAATTACTGGCAGACCGAGACCGGCTGGCCCATCCTCTCGGCGATGCCGGGAATCGAGAAGACTGAAATCCGCTACGGCACGCCGAGCTTCCCGGTCTATGGTTACGACCTCAAGATCTTCCGCGAGGACGGCACGGTTTGCGATGCCGACGAGAAAGGCATCGTCGCCATCGTGCCGCCGCTGCCGCCCGGCTGCCTGACGACGGTGTGGGGCGACGACGAACGTTTCGTCTCGACCTATTTCTCGCTGTTCCGCGAGCCGCTCGTCTACTCCTCCTTCGACTGGGTCATCCGCGACAAGGACGGTTATCACTACATCCTCGGCCGCACCGACGACGTCATCAACGTCGCCGGCCACCGCCTCGGCACGCGCGAGATCGAGGAAGCGATCCAGGGCCATCCGGCGATCGCCGAAGTGGCCGTGGTCGGCGTCGCCGACCAGCTCAAGGGGCAGATGCCGATGGCCTTCGCGGTGGTCAAGGACGCGGCCATGATCGCCACGCCGCAGAAGCGCGAAGAACTGGAAAAGGCCGTGTTGAAGCAGGTCGACACCAGCCTGGGCGCGATCGCCCGGCCGAGCCGCGTGCATTTTCTGACGGTGCTGCCGAAAACCCGTTCGGGCAAACTCCTGCGCCGTTCGATCCAGGCCTTGGCCGAGGGCCGCGATCCGGGCGACCTGACGACGATCGAGGA
The DNA here is from genome assembly GCA_903917505.1 of uncultured beta proteobacterium. The sequence goes on from CAIXAY010000148.1 coordinate 7,674, forward strand.
TCCGGCGGCGCTCGAGCAGTTGCAAAAGGCGCTGGCGCGCGTGCCGGCCTGATGTGCCTGTCGTCCCGGCGAAAGCGACGGAAGGAAGTGCAGAGCCCGGGACCCAGTGCGTACCTCACTCTGGATTCCGGCTTTCGCCGGAATGACGGTGGTGGTTTGGCGGCTGGCGACATTCTTCAGGCCGCCGTGCAATTGCCGTCCCCAGCCGAAATTCATTGATTCGCAAGACCAAAATCAATATAATGGCCGGCTTTTCCACCTTGCTCCACCGTTCGCATGGCGGGGGGCTTCAACCATAAGGAGTGTGCATGCGCCATTATGAAATCGTTTTTATCGTCCATCCGGACCAGAGTGAACAGGTCCCGGCGATGGTCGAGCGCTACAAGGCGCTCATCGCCACGCACGGCGGACAGGTTCACCGCCTCGAAGACTGGGGCCGTCGCCAGCTCGCATACCCGATCCAGAAGCTGCACAAGGCGCACTATGTGCTGATGAACATCGAGTGCAACGGCGAAGCGCTGGCCGAACTCGAGCACGGCTTCAAGTTCAATGACGCTGTCCTGCGCCACCTGACCATCAAGATGAAGAAGGCCGTCACTGGCCCGTCGCCGATGATGAAGGAAGAAAAGTCGAAGTCGATGATGGAAGTGCGGGAAGAAGCAGCGCCGGTTGAAGTTGGCGCCGAAGCCGCGCCGGCCGCCTGATCATCGAGACTCAGCTGAACTGTGTTGAACTCACCGGAATCCTGATCGAGCGCAAGGCGCTGCGCTTCACGCCGGCCCGCGTGCCGGTCGTTGAATGCGTGATCGCGCACCAGTCGGAGCAGGACGAAGCGGGCAGTGCAAGGCGCGTCGAGTGCCAAATCCAGGCCGTGGCCCTGGGCGAGACGGCCAAGTGGTTGCAGGCGGCGACACCGGGAGTGCAGCTTCATCTGAGCGGCTTTCTCGTCGCCCGGAGCCAGCACAGCAAACAGCTGAAATTGCACGTAACCAAGATCGAATTTGTGGAAGGAAAGCAAAATGGGTAGGTTCTTCAAGAAGAAGGATGACAAGAACGTCAAGAAACGCGGCAGCGGGCTGTTCAAGCGCCGCAAGTTCTGCCG
>CAIXAY010000149.1 GCA_903917505.1 uncultured beta proteobacterium
CATCATTGGCGTTTGGAAAAACTGGACTTCATGTCACCCCTTGAAGCCCGCCAGGCTTATGCCATACGAAAGGCGGCCTGAGTTGCAAAACCGTGTCCAGGAAATGCGAGCCGGTACATTCGTAGGGCGAGGGCGTATCGCAGATGGGGCATTTAGCAAGCATGCCCTGATTGTTTTCGTCTTGATCCATGGCGACGGTACAACCTCTTATTATCGAAACTTGGAATTAACTTAAGCGCACGATATTGCTTGCAACTCGGGAGCGGGATGCGCTGATCGGCGCAAGGCGGCGCGTTGGAAGTATACCCGGACACGCGCCAAAGCCGACGACACTTCGATTCGCCGTCGTGCTGGCTTGAACTGCGCCGGCGATTCAAAATGCGGGTCGAGAATCCATATAAGGTTAAAATATAGGGCTCTTAACCTCAACCCTACGCTGCGCTCCTTACACGTGATACAAATCGACACCACCCGGCTCGACGAACTGGTCAAGGCCGCGCAGGCCTCGCCGCGCCGCCGCGCCAATTTTAACCTGCATGAAACGCTGTCGGACCCGGTCCAGCGCCTGGCTATCGCGATGGAACCCGACACGCTGATCAAGCCGCATCGTCACCCACACACATGGGAGTTGCTCTTCCCTTTGCGTGGACGCTTTATCGTCCTGAATTTTAACGATGATGGGCGAGTCACCCGCCGCACCGTTCTCGGCGAGCAGGTTGCCGTGCTCGAAACGGCAGCCGACGAATGGCATGCCGTGTTGTCGCTGGACCCCGGTGCTGTGATCTTCGAAGTCAAGCGCGGCCCCTATACCCCGATCGCCAATGCCGACTTCGCCGCATGGGCGGTAAGCGATCACGAAGCGCAAGCGGCGGCCCTCATGGCCTGGTACGGATCGGCGAAACTCGGAGATCGCTTTGTCGCGGTCTGACACCTGGCGCAATTCGGGCCGGGGCAATCGGACGATCTGGATTATCTTCTGGGTGCTCTTCGTCATCGCCTGGTTTGCCACGCTCGGGCAGCGGTCCTTGATCCACCCCGACGAAGGCCGCTACGCCGAGTTGTCGCTGGGCATGCTGCAAAGCGGCGACTGGATTACGCCGCGTCTAAACGGCATTCTCTATTTCGAAAAGCCACCCTTGCAGTACTGGATGGGCGCGCTCAGCTTTCAACTCTTCGGCATCAACGAATTCGCCGCCCGCTTCTGGCCCGGACTGACCGGCATGCTGTCGGTGCTGGCCGTGGGCCTCACCGCTCGCCGCTTGTGGGGCAATGGGCGTTATGCCGCGCTGGCCATGGGTGGATCGTTCTGGGTGATCGGCAATAGCCATCTCCTGACGCTCGATGCCGGCGTCACATTCTTTCTGACGCTGGCGCTTTGCGCTTTTCTCTGGGCGCAGCAGGATGGCGCTTCGCCGGCGGAGAGGCGCTACGGGATGTGGGTCGCCTGGGCGGCGATGGCCGCGGCGACCCTGTCGAAAGGCCTGATCGGCTTGCTGATCCCCGGCTGCGCGCTGATGCTCTACAGCCTGGTCAACAGGCAATGGTCGTGGTGGCGCCGCATGCAGTGGCTGCCGGGCTGCGCGATTTTTCTGCTGCTGGCGGGGCCGTGGTTCTGGCTGGTTTCCGAGCGCAATCCGGGTTTTGCCTGGTTCTTCTTCATCCACGAGCATTTTGCGCGCTACCTGACACCCGAGGCGCAGCGCACCGAAGCCTTCTGGTATTTCGTTCCCGTCTTGCTCGTCGGCTTCCTGCCGTGGACCTCGCTGCTGCCGCGCCTGGTGCACGAAGCGTGGTCGCGCCGCGAGAACTCGGCCTTCCATGCCGAACGCTTTCTGCTGATCTGGGCGGTCTTCGTGTTCGTGTTCTTCAGCATCTCGAGTTCCAAACTGCCGTCGTACATCTTGCCGATGTTCCCCGCCCTGGCCCTGCTGCTGGGACAAACCCTGGCGCAGAGCAAACCGGCCGAGCTGAAGAAGCATCTATGGCTGCCCGCGGCGGTGTGGCTCCTGGTCGTCCTCGCCTATCCCTTTGTCGGTCGCCTGGCATCGAGCGATGCCACCTTGCCTGGTTTGCAAAACCTGGGCCTGCACCTCGCCGTCGGCGGCCTGATATTCCTGTCATGCGCCGCGCTGGCTTGGCATTTTCTCGCACGAGAATATACTTCGCCTGCGGTCATGCTGCTGGCAGCCGGAAGCCTCGCCGCGGTGCTGATCGGCAGTGCTGGACACGACGCTTTCGGGCAGCTCAGAAGCAGCAAGCGGGTCGTCGAGCAGATCAGCCGCTATTTGCGTCCGGACACGGAAATCTATAGCCTGCGAACTGCTTATGACCAGACCTTTCCTTTCTATCTGCGGCGCCCGGTCATCGAGGTCGATTATCGGGATGAATTTGAATATGGCCAAGAGGCCGAGCCCGGCAAGGCCATTCCGACTTTGAACGAGTTCATCGCGCGCTGGCAAGCCGCGCCGCATGCCATGGCCATGCTGGGCGAGAGCACTTTCAGCGAACTGCAACAACGGGGAGTGGCAATGCAAGTGGTGTATCAGGATGTGCGGCGCATGGTGGTGATCAAACCATGAAGCTCTTGGAATTTTCGCTGGTCCTCTTCGGGGTGCTGCTCAATGCCTTTGCCCAGCTGCTGCTCAAGGCCGGCGTGCGCCAGGTCGGGCATTTCGATTTCTCGCTGGCCAATGCCTGGCCGATCGGGACGGAGCTGGCGACCAACCTGCCGATACTCGGCGGGCTCGGCTGTTATGTGGTCAGTGTCGTCGTCTGGATTCTGGCCTTGTCGCGCGTCGAGGTCAGCATCGCTTATCCGATGCTGTCGATCGGCTATGTGGTCAATGCCGGGCTGGCATGGTTCCTGTTCGGCGAAGCCGTCGGGCCGCAGCGCCTGGCCGGCATCGCCGTGATCATCATCGGTGTCGTTATCGTCGCGAGGAGTTGATGGATCTATTGCCTTTCACCCGGCCGGACATCGATGAAGAAACCATCGCCACCGTGGCCGCTGTCTTGCGTTCGGGCTGGCTGACCACCGGCCCGAAGTGCCGCGAACTCGAAGCAGCGCTGTCGCTGCGCGCCGGCGGACGCCCGGTGCGCGTCGTCAATTCGGCGACGGCAGCGCTCGAATTTGCCTTGCGCGTCGCCGGCATCGGGCCCGGTGACGAAGTCATCACGACTTCGCTCACCTGGGTGGCAACATCGAATGTCATCCTGGCCGTCGGCGCCAAACCGGTATTTATCGATGTCGATCCGGCTACCCGCCTGATCGATCTCACCCAAGTCGCCGCGGCTGTCAGCGAACGCACCCGCGCCATCCTGCCGGTCGACCTGGCCGGCTTGCCGGTCGATCGCGACTTGCTTTACGAACTTGCCGCGCGTTACGGCCTGCGCGTGATCGAGGATGCGGCGCAGTCGCAGGGCGCGCACTGGCGCGGCCGCGAGCTCGGCAGTTTCGGCGACCTCGTGGCCTTCAGCTTCCATCCGAACAAGAACATGACCACCGGCGAAGGCGGCTGCCTGGTCATGAACAGCGAGGAAGAAGCACGCCAATTCGAGAAACTGCGCCTGCAAGGCGTGACGCGCAATGCCGACGGCACTTATGACTGCGACGTTCTCGGCGGCAAAGCCAATCTGACCGACATTGCTGCGGCCATCGGCCTCGGGCAGATCAAGCGCCTCGACCAGGCCAACCTGCGCCGGCGCGAACTCGCGCGGCTGTACTTTCCGAAACTGGCCGGCCTGCCGCTGCAATTGCCACCAGCCGATTTTGAAAATTCCAACTGGCACATGTTCCAGGTCTTGCTGCCGGAAGCTCTTGCCGGACAACGCGCCGAGGTCATGCGCCTGCTGCGCGAAGCCGGCATCGCCACGGGTCTCCACTATCCGGCGATCCACACGATGTCCCTCTACAAGGCGCGCGGACTGGCTGAGCGGCCCTTGCCGCACACCGAGTCGGTGGCCGCGCGCATTCTCACGCTGCCGCTTTTCCCGGCGATGCAGGAGGCCGATGTCGACCGCGTCGCGACTTCTCTGCGCCAGGTGCTCGCGGCCCTCGGAACGAACAAGGCGCCCGCATGAGCACGCCCATACTGACGGTGGTCATTCCGGTCTACAACGAAGAGGACACCCTGGCGGCCCTCTTCGCCCGGCTGTATCCGGCGCTCGACGTTTTGAACCGGGCCTATGAAGTCATCTTCATCAACGATGGCAGTCGCGACAAATCAGCGGCCATTCTCTCGCAACAATTTCATATCCGCCCCGATGTAACCCGGGTGATCCTGTTCAACGGCAACTTCGGCCAGCACCGCGCCATCCTCGCCGGCTTCGCGCATGCGCGCGGCGAGTGCATCGTCACGCTCGACGCCGATCTGCAGAACCCGCCGGAAGATATCGCCCTGCTGCTCGCCGAGTTCGACAAGGGCTACGACTACGTCGGCTCGATCCGCCGCAAGCGCCACGACAGCTGGTGGCGCCATGTGGCGAGCCGGGCGATGAACCGCCTGCGCGAGCGCATCACGCGCATCCATATGACCGATCAGGGCTGCATGATGCGCGCCTACAGCCGGCGCATCGTCGACACCATCAACCAATGCAACGAGATGAACACCTTCATTCCGGCGCTCGCTTATTCGTTCGCGCAGAATCCGACCGAGGTCGTCATCGGCCACGAGGAGCGCCATGCCGGCGAATCGAAGTACTCGCTGTACAGCCTGATCCGGCTCAATTTCGACCTGATGACCGGCTTTTCGGTCGTGCCGCTGCAACTCTTCTCGATGCTGGGCATGGCGATTTCGCTCGGCTCGGCCGTGCTGGTCGCCTACCTGCTGCTGCGCCGCCTGTTTCTCGGTCCGGAGGCCGAGGGGGTGTTCACGCTGTTTGCGATCACCTTCTTCCTGCTCGGCATCGCGCTGTTCGGCATCGGCATTCTCGGCGAATACATCGGGCGCATTTACAACGAGGTGCGTGACCGCCCGCGCTATCTGATCGCCGGCATATTGGAGGCGACGGATAAATGAGCAGCGCTGTCGTCTTCGCCTATCACAACGTCGGCGTGCGCTGCCTGCGGGTCCTGCTCGCTGCGGGAGTCGATGTGCGGCTCGTCGTGACGCACGAGGACAACCCGAACGAAGAAATCTGGTTCGCTTCGGTGCGCGCGCTTTGCGCCGAGAATGACATTCCCTGCATCACGCCGGCTGATCCGAATACGCCCGAAGTCGAAGCTCGCGTGGCGGCGCTCGGCGCGGATTTCCTGTTCAGCTTTTACTACCGCAACATGCTCAAGGCCCCCTTGCTGCAATCGGCCAGGCGCGGCGCGTACAACATGCACGGCTCGCTGTTGCCGCAATACCGCGGGCGCGTTCCGGTCAATTGGGCGGTGTTGCACGGTGAGCGCGAAACCGGCGCGACGCTGCACCAGATGACGATCAAGCCGGACAATGGCGCCATCGTCGACCAGTTTGCCGTTCCCATCCTGCCCGATGACACGGCGCAGGAGGTCTTCGAGAAAGTGGTCGTCGCGGCCGAGCTGTGCCTGCACCGCACACTGCCAAAGCTGATCGCCGGGACCGCGGAACATCGCCCGCAGGATCTGTCGCAGGGCGGCTACTTCGGCGGTCGCCGGGCCGAAGACGGCCGCATCGACTGGCGGCAGAATGCGCGGCAGATTCACAATCTGGTGCGTGCCGTCAGCCACCCCTATCCCGGCGCCTTCAGCGATTTGCCGGCAGGCCGCCTTCTGCTCTGGCGCACCCGGGTCATCGATGACCACAGCCTCACCGCCGACAGCGGCAAGCTGCTGCAACGCGATGGCCGCATTGAAATACATCCCGCCGGCGGCGGACTGCTGCAAGTGCTCGACGGCGAATTGTCCGGCGCCCGGCTCTCTGGCCTCGACCTTGAGCACCTGCGTAAAATGATGATCTTGCCTGCTCCCCAGTTACCCTGATTCAAACCTAACGGATAGTCACCATGAAAAAAGTTCTGATTCTCGGCGTAAACGGTTTCATCGGCCACCACCTGACCAAGTGCATCCTCGAAACGACCGACTGGGATGTTTTCGGCATGGACATGTTCGCCGACAAGCTCGGCGAAGTGATCGCCAACCCGCGCTTTCACTTCTTCGAAGGCGACATTATGATCAACCAGGAGTGGATCGAATATCACGTCAAGAAGTGCGACGTGGTGCTGCCGCTCGTGGCGATCGCCACGCCGGCGACCTATGTGCAGTCGCCGCTCTCGGTGTTTCAGCTCGATTTCGAGGCCAACCTGCCGATCATCAAATGGTGCGTGAAGTACAAGAAGCACGTGGTCTTCCCGTCGACTTCCGAGGTGTACGGCATGTGCAAGGACAGCGAATTCGATCCGGAGAACTCCGAATTGATCTACGGCCCGATCAACAAGCCGCGCTGGATCTATGCCTGCGCCAAGCAGCTGATGGAC
>CAIXAY010000150.1 GCA_903917505.1 uncultured beta proteobacterium
TCGCCCATCAGCACCAGGAAGATCAGCGTGCCGAACACCCAGATCAGCTCGCGCGGCTTGCGGTAGGAGCCGTAGAGCATGCCGCGGAACATGTGCAGATAGACGACGATGAAAAAGGCCGAGGCGCCGGTCGAGTGCATGTAGCGGATCAGCCAGCCCCAGTTCACATCGCGCATGATGTACTCGACGCTGGCGAAGGCCACTGGTATGCCATTGGCGTTGAGTGTGGCATCGGGCTTGTAGAACATCACCAGGAAGATGCCGGTGAAGATCTGGATGGCCAGCACGACGATGGCCAGCACGCCGAAGACGTACCAGAAGTTGAAATTCTTCGGCGCGTAATACTCGGACAGGTGGGCGCGCCACATGGCCGTCAGCGGGAAGCGCTGGTCGAACCATTCGAGCGCCTTGCCGGGCAGCGAGCCGTCGGACTTGTACTTTTCGAAATTGCCGTTCGCGCCCATGGCTTAGGTTCCCTTCCTGTCTTCGCCGATCAGGATGCGCGTCTCGGAGAGATACGCATAAGGCGGCACCACGAGGTTGGTCGGCGCGGGCTTGTTCTTGTAGACCCGGCCGGCGAAATCGAAGGTCGAACCGTGACAGGGACAGAGAAAGCCGCCCGGCCAGTCGGCCGGCATGCCTTCTTCCGCACCCGCCTTGAATTTCTGGCCGGGCGAGCAACCCAGGTGCGTGCAGATGCCGATGACCACGAAGAGCTTGGGCTTGATCGAGCGCGTCTCGTTCTTGCAGGAGACGGGCTGCTGATTGACCTCCGAATTCGGATCGACGACAGCGCCGTCAATCTTGGGCAGGGTGGCCAGCATCGCCTCGCTGCGATTGAAGATCCATACCGGCTTGCCGCGCCATTCAACGGTAATGGCCTGTCCCTCCGCAATGCTGCCGACATCGACTTCGACCGGCGCACCGGCGGCCTTGGCCCGTTCGGACGGCAGCATGCTGGAAAGGAAAGGCACGAGTGCGGTCGCCGCGCCTGCACCACCGACCGCCGCGGTCGCGACGATCAGCCGCCGTCTGCCGCAATTGAGCTTGCCTTCTGTACTCATCGTGCTGATTCCTCGGGACGATAGGTGGCATGTTGGAAACGTAAGCGCCGGATTATACGCCAAAGTCGCATCGGATTGAAACCGAAATCGATGCTAAAGGCCTAACGGCATGGCTTTGCGGGCTGCCCGGAGATAATTGACCGCACCCGACAAGCCCGCCCGGCCCGCGTCGCGCGACGAGAACAGGCTTACTCGGCAAACGAACGCCGCTCGCGCAACGCCTGCGCCAGCGTTCCGGCGTCGACGTATTCGAGTTCGCCGCCGACCGGGACGCCGCGCGCGATGCGCGAAACGCGGATGGACCGGCTCCTGAGCATCTCCATCAGGTAATGCGCGGTGACTTCACCCTCGTTGGTGAAATTGGTCGCCAGGATGACTTCCTGCACCACGCCGTCGCAAGCGCGCGCCAAGAGACGCTCGAGTTGCAGCTCGCGCGGACCTATGCCGTCGAGCGGCGAAACGCGCCCCATCAGGACGTAATAGAGGCCCGAATAAGCCTGCGTCTGCTCCATCATGTTCATGTCGACCGGCGTTTCGACGACGCACAGCAGGCTGGCGTCGCGCTTCGCCGATTGGCAGCGCTCGCAGATCTCGGCTTCGGTAAAGGTGTTGCAGCGCTGGCAGTGACGCAAGGCGCCGAGCGCCAGATGCAGGGCGTCGGCCAGGCGCTGGGCGCCGGGACGTTCGCGCTGCATCAGGTAATAGGCCATGCGCTGCGCCGATTTCGGGCCGATTCCGGGCAGGCAGCGCAGCGCCTCGATCAGTGCTTCGAGACTCGACGGGTTGGACATCGACGCGTATCAGAACGGCAGCTTCATTCCAGGCGGCAGATTGAGCCCGGCCGTGAACCCGGACATCCGTTCCTGCGAAACCTGTTCGGCGCGGCGCATGGCGTCGTTCAGGGCGGCGGCGACGAGGTCCTCGAGCATCTCCCGGTCGTCCATCACCGAGGCGTCGATGCTGACGCGGCGCACCGCATGGGCGCAGGTCATCAGCACCTTGACCATGCCCGCGCCCGACTGTCCTTCCACTTCGACATGGGCGAGTTCTTCCTGCGCCTTTTTCATGTCTTCCTGCATCTGCTGGGCCTGTTTCATCAGGCCGGCGATTCCGCCTTTCATCATCTTGCTTGCCTCAACGGTTTTAAACGGGTTTGATTGAAGATTCGATCAGCGTGGCATCGAAAAGATCGATGACTTCGCGCACGAAGTCGTCCTGTTCGACCGAGGCCACGGCCTTGTCCTGGCGCTCGGTGCGGCGCCGCTGCGCGGCCGCCGCCGGGGTGTCGCCGGCCGCTTCGCGCAACTCGATGGCCAGTTGCAGGGGGCGGCCGAAATGTTCGGACAGCGCCTGCTGCAGCTTGTCCTGCGCCGGTTTCATTTGCAGGTGGCGGTGCGTCGGGGACAGCCAAAGCTTGACCTGGGTGCCGCTGACGCCGTCCAACTCGCAATGCTGGCCGAGTTCGCGCGCCATGCCGCCGAGTTTGAGCGCCGCCAGGATCGCGTGCCAGTCCTGCCCGGCGGGCGTCTCGACGGGTGCTTGCGCGGCGGGCGCGATCGCCGGCGGCTCGGGCGCGACGGCCGGGGCGCTGACCGCCGGCGCTGTGCGTTTCGAAACGGCGGGCGCAGGCGTCGCGGGCACAGCCGCAGGTGCAGCGGCGGCTATGGGAACCGGCCGCGCCAGGTCGTTGGCCGGCGCCGGACGGAAGGCATGCAGACGTAGCAGCGTCATCACGAAACCGGCGAACTCGTCGGGCGCGAGCGGCAATTCCTTGCGCCCGTGCACGGCGATCTGGTAAGCGAGTTGGACGAATTCCGGATCGAGGCGCGCGGCCAGGTCGACGAGGCGCGCGCGCTCGGGCAGGTCGTCGGCGACGGCTTGCGGCGCGAGTTGCGCGACTTGCAGGCGGGTCAAGAGATTGGCCAGCTCCTGCA
>CAIXAY010000151.1 GCA_903917505.1 uncultured beta proteobacterium
ATGCCGTAGTGCTCGAGGAGTTGCTCGGCCTTACCGCTACGCGGCACTTCGCGCACGGCGAGCTTGTGGACACGGATGCCTTCCAATGACACTGCCGCCGCTACGGCATCTCCAATGCCGCCGTCGGCGTAGTGGTCTTCGACGGTGACGATGGAGTTGTTGGTTTGGCGCCCGCTCTCAATGAGCAGCGCGGCATCGATTGGTTTGACACTGAACAAGTCAATTACACGGATGAACACGCCCTGCGCCTTGAGTTGATCGTATGCCTTCAATGCCTCGTGCAGCGTCACGCCCGCGCCGACCACGGTAACCTTGTCGTGGTCACTGTGGCGGAGCAGTTTGGCCTTGCCCATGCTGAACTGTTCATGCGCGTCGTACAACACCGGCGTCTTCGGACGCGACATGCGGATGAACACCATGCCTGCGTGATTCGCGGCCAATTCAACCGCACGTTCTGCGCTGACGCCGTCGCTCGGGTACAACACAGTGCAGTCCACCATACCGCGGAACAGGCCCAGATCCTCCAACGCCATCTGCGACGGGCCGTCCTCGCCGATTGACACGCCGCAGTGTGAGCCCGTGAGTTTAATGTTGGACTTGGAAATTATTGCCATGCGGATTTGATCGGCAGCGCGTTCGAAGAACGCGGCGAACGTCGAGGCGAACGGCACTTTGCCGCGCGAAGCGAGGCCCGCGGCAACGCTGACCATGTTCTGCTCGGCGATATAACACTCGAAAGAGCGGTCGGGGAACTCCCTCATAAACTTCTCGGCGAAAGTAGAGTTCTTGGTATCACCGTCTACCGCGACGACGCGCGGGTCCACCTTACCCATCTTCGCCAATGCGACGCCGTAAGCCTCCCGCGTTGCCACCATTTCGCCGGGCTTGTATGCCGGCGGATCCATCGGCACCGGCGTGTGCGCCGGGTTCGGCTCGGCTTTTGGCGCGCGCTTGACCTTGGCTACGCCAGTCTTCGTCATCTGTCCTTGCAACTCGGCAATGGCCTTGTCGCATTCCTCGCCCTTCTTCAACGCCCTGCCGTGCCAGCCGTCTTTACCTTCACAGAACGACACGCCTTTGCCCTTGATCGTCTTCGCCAAAATCGCCACCGGCTGGTCGGTCGCGCGCCGCGCCTTGCGCAATGCGGAAACGACCTGCGCCATGTCGTGCCCGTCAATCACCAGCGGTTTCCATCCGAACGCCGCCCATCGCTTCTTGTAAGTGTCCATCTCGTATTGGAGCATTGTCGCCTGCGATTGGCCGAGGCGGTTGATGTCCACAATGGCCGTCAGGTTACCGAGCTTGTAGAAACTGGCCATCGCGGCGGCTTCCCAGACCGAACCTTCGGCGGATTCGCCGTCGCCGAGCAGCGCCCAAACGTGATAATCACGTTTATCGAGTTTCCCCGCCAACGCCATGCCGATGCCCGCGCCCAAACCCTGTCCCAGTGATCCCGTCGCCACGTCCACGAAATCCAGTCGGGGCGTCGGATGTCCTTCCAAATTGTTGCCGAACACGCGCAGCTTAAGTAGTTCCGCCTCCGGTATATGACCAACCTCAGACCACGCGGCATACAGGAGCGGCGCGGCGTGACCTTTCGAAAGAATAAACCGGTCGTTGTTCGGGTTCTTGGGGTTCTTCGGATCGAACCGCATCCCACCGAAGAACAACGCGGCAACAATGTC
>CAIXAY010000152.1 GCA_903917505.1 uncultured beta proteobacterium
CCGAAGATGTACTGAGCCATCTTGGGGTTCCAGAAGCGGGTTTGATGGCCGAAGTGAACACCGGCCTCCAGCATTTGACGCATGGTTGCGGACATACTTTTCTCTTTCCTATCAGGGTTAAGCCACCACTCGCCCACCTACAGCCCGTCGTTCCAAAAAATTGACGGGCACCCTTGTCCAGGCGAATGTGCGTAATTGACGTGCCGTCGCCGGCGCGCCTCGCATGCCACCATGGCATGCATTCATGTTTCGCCGACACCAGTCAGCAAAACTATGTGATTGTACCATCGCGCACGGTCAAATTCCAATCGCGCTGCGCACTTCCCGCATGCGCGACGGCGTGATGCCAATCGAGAGCGATGGCCGAACCTTTCAAACCGTCAATTGCCTAAGCGCACGCCTTACTAATTGCCTAAGCGCACGCCTTACTTTATCCTTCGCAGCTTAACCCCCGCGCCCGCCGCCACCGGAAACCATGAGCATCACACTCAAATCCCCAGAAGAAATTGAAAAAATGCGCATTGCCGGGCGTCTGGCGGGCGAGGTTCTCGATTACATCACGCCGTTCGTCAAACCCGGCGTGACCACCGGCGAGCTCGACCGGCTATGCCATGACTACATGGTCGATGTGCAGGGCTGCATCCCGGCGCCGCTCAACTATGCCCCGCCCGGCTACAAGCCTTACCCGAAATCGATTTGCACTTCCGTCAACCATCAGGTCTGCCACGGCGTTCCCGGCGACCGGCAGTTGAAGAGCGGCGACGTCGTCAATCTCGACATCACGACGATCAAGAACGGCTATCACGGCGATACCAGCCGCATGTTCCAGGTCGGCGACGTGTCGATTCAGGCCAAACGCTTGTGCGAAGTGACCTTCGAATGCCTGTGGCTGGGCATCGTCCAGGTCAGGGCCGGCGCCCATCTCGGCGACATCGGCGAAGCCATCCAGCGCTACGCCGAGAAATCCGGCTACTCGGTAGTCCGTGAATTCTGCGGCCACGGCATCGGCAGCCGCTTCCACGAAGACCCGCAGGTCGTGCATTACGGCACCAGCGGCACCGGCATCGAACTCAAGGCCAACATGATCTTCACCATCGAGCCGATGATCAACGCCGGCAAAGCCGCCATCCGCGAGCTCGCCGACGGCTGGACGATCGTCACCAAGGACCATAGCCTCTCGGCGCAATGGGAACATACCATTCTGGTGACCGAAAGCGGATTTGAAGTTCTCACCCTGTCGGCGGGTGCGCGCCAGAGACCCGACTGGATAAAATAATTCCATGACAATCGATTCGACCGGTCGTAGCGCGCTCCTCGCCCGCTACAAATCCCGCTTGCAGGCCGATCAGGCCGCGCTGCGCGCGAGCTATCTCGCCGAACCCGACGTTGCCCGCCAGCTGCGCGGGCGCAGCCAGCTCGTCGACGTGGTCCTGTGCGAACTCTGGAGAGCGCTTGAAATGCCGGATTCGCTGGCGCTGGTCGCCGTCGGCGGTTACGGGCGCGGCGAGTTGTGGCCGGCCTCCGACGTCGATTTGCTGCTGTTGCTCGAAGCGCCGCCCGATGCGGCGCTGGCCTTCATCCTCGAACAGCTGATCGGCCTGTTCTGGGATGTCGGGCTCGAAATCGGCCACAGCGTGCGCACCGTCGAGGAGTGCCTCGCCGAAGCGGCCGGCGACCTGACCGTGCAGACGGCGCTGGTCGAGGCCCGCCTCTTGACCGGCAATGCCGCGCTGTTCGAGAGGCTCAAGCGCGAATTCAGGTTCAGCATCGATCCGCAGGCATTCTTTCATGCCAAACGCATCGAACAGGACGAGCGCTATTTGAGCTACCAGGAATCGCCGTACAGCCTCGAGCCCAATTGCAAGGAGAGCCCGGGCGGCTTGCGCGACCTGCAGACCATCCTCTGGGTCGCGCAGGCGGCCGGTTACGGCAACACCTGGCAGGACCTCGAAAAGCAGGGTTTCCTCAGCCATCAGGGATTGCTCGGGCTGGAGCGGCGCGAACGCTTTCTGCAGGGCCTGCGCATCCAGCTGCACCTGCACGCCGGCCGCCGCGAGGACAGGCTGCTCTTCGACTATCAGACCGCCCTCGCCGAGCAACTCGGCTTCGCGGCGACGCCGGACCGGCTGGCCAGCGAACAGTTGATGCAGGAATATTTCCGCACCGCGAAGGCGATCACCCAGCTCAACACCATCCTGCTGCAAAACATCGGCACGGCGATTTTCCCGTCGCCGGATCAGGCGCCGCAGCCGATCAACGAGCGCTTTCAGAGCACGCGCCAGCTGCTCGAGGCCAGCGACGAGAATATTTTCTTCGAGCAGCCCGGCACTATTCTCGAGGCCTTCTCGCTGATGCAGCAACACCCCGAGTTGAAGGGCATGACCGCGCGCACGATCCGTTCGCTGTGGCGGGCGCGCCGGCTGATCGACGACGATTTTCGCGCCAATCCGGAGAACAAGGCGCGCTTCATCGCGCTGTTCCAGCAGCCGCGCGGCGTGCTGCACGAATTCCGGCGCATGAACCAGTTCGACATCCTCGGCCGCTATCTGCCCAAGTTCGGCGCCGTCGTCGGCCAGATGCAGCACGACCTCTTCCATGTCTACACCGTGGACCAGCACATCATGCAGGTGCTGCGCAACCTGCGCCGCTTTTCCGAAAGCCAGTTCGCGCACGAATACCCGTTCTGCAGCCAGCTGATCAGCAGCTTCGACCGGCCCTGGCTGCTCTATATCGCCGCCCTCTTCCACGATATCGCCAAGGGCCGCGGCGGCGCCCACTCGGAGCTCGGCGCGGTCGATGCGCAGGAATTCTGCGACAGCCACGGCCTCGCCGCGGACGACAGCGAACTCGTCGCCTGGCTGGTGCGCGAACATCTGACGATGTCGCGCGTCGCGCAGAAACAAGACATCTC
>CAIXAY010000153.1 GCA_903917505.1 uncultured beta proteobacterium
CGACCACGCTTTCCCGAAGGGCGTGACGCCGACCGTCTTCCTTTTTACCGCGCCGATGGTCAATCCGTCGCAGGCTCAGCGCGAGGCCGGCGTTGGCGCGATAACCACCAAGGACATCCGCTGGGACCGCTGCGACCTGAAGAGCGTGGCCATGGTCGGCAACGTGCTGACGCGCCAGCTGGCCGTCGACGCCGGCTGCACCGAAGCGATCATGTTGCGCGACGGTTTCCTGACCGAGGGCTCATCGACGAACGTTTTCTGCGTCAAGAACGGCATCATTCTCTGCCCGCCGAAGGACAATCGCATCCTGCCCGGGATTACTTACGACGTGGTGCTCGAACTCGCCGCGCGGCACGGTGCGCCGTTCGCCGTACGGCCGGTGGCCGAAGCCGAAGTGCGCTCGGCCGACGAGCTGTGGCTCACCTCATCGACCAAGGAAGTGCTGGCCATCACCACGCTCGACGGCCGCCCGGTCGGCCAGGGCGCGCAGGCCGGCAAGCCCGGCCCGGTGACCCGCCAGATGCACGCCTGGTATGCCGCCTTTCGTGACGAGGTGATGCGCGTTGCCGAAGTCTGAACTGCCGCCGGCGCCGGGAACGCTGCTCGAGTTTCCCTGCGCCTTTCCGCTCAAGATCATGGGCCCGGCCGATCCGGCGCTGGCCCAGACCGTGCTCGAAGTCGTGCTGCGGCACGCCCCCGATTTCGCGCCGGCGACGATGGAAATGCGCGCTTCGAGCGGCGGCAAGTACCTCAGCCTCACCTGCACCATCAAGGCTACATCGCAAGCGCAGCTCGACGCGCTGTATCGCGAGCTTTCCGCTCACCCGATGGTCAAAGTCGTACTTTGACCGGAATGGATTTCGTCAGTGAACCAAGAGACCATGGATTTCTCGTCGGCCGCTTCGCGCACCTCGTCTGACCAATCGAGGCCGCGAAGGGCCACAGACTCCGCCACATCGGCGCTCACCCTGCGCACTCTCGGCAGCCTGGCCTACGAGCCCGCCTGGCAGGCGATGATCGATTTCACCGCGCGGCGCGATGCCGACACCCCGGACGAGCTTTGGATTTGCGAGCACCCGCCGGTGTATACGCTTGGCCTCGCCGGCAAGGCCGAGCATCTGCTTTACGACAATGGAATACCTTTGATAAAGATCGATCGCGGCGGGCAGATCACTTACCACGGCCCCGGCCAGGTGGTCATCTATCTGCTCATCGACCTCGCGCGCCGCGGGCTGCGCGTGCGCGACCTCGTCTGCCGCATCGAGCAGGCGGTGATCGACCTGCTCGATGCGAACGGTGTCACGGCAAAGCGCCTGGCCGGTGCGCCCGGCGTCTATGTCGAGCAAGGCCAGGCGCTGGCCAAGATTGCTGCGCTCGGCCTGCGCGTGCGAAAGAACGGCTGTTACCATGGCCTCAGCCTGAACGTGGACATGGACCTCTCGCCCTATGCCGCGATCAACCCGTGCGGCTATGCCGGCATGGCCGTCACCCAGACGCGCGACCTCGGGATCGCCTGCTCGCCGGCGCAAGTGGCAAAGGCGCTGGCCGGACACCTCGCCGATCAACTGGAGCGCGCATGAGCGAGCACGAAAATACGCTGTCACCCGAAGCACCGAGTGAGCCGGCCGGCCAGCCCGCGGTCAAGGTCGCCGGCGTCAAGCAGCGCGGCGAACTGAAAACGGCGCGCATCCCGATCAAGATCGTCGCCGCCGCCGAACCGCTGAGGAAACCGGCGTGGATACGCGTCAAGGCCGGCAACGAAGTCGGCCGCTTCGGCGAGATCAAGAAGATGCTGCGCGAGCAGAAACTGCACACCGTCTGCGAGGAAGCCGCGTGCCCGAACATCGGCGAATGCTTCGGGCGCGGCACCGCGACCTTCATGATCCTCGGCGACATCTGCACGCGCCGCTGCCCCTTCTGCGACGTCGGCCACGGCAAACCGCTGCCGCCCGACGCCAACGAACCGGCGCATCTTGCCGCCAGCGTCGCCCACCTCAAGCTGCGCTACGTCGTGATCACCAGCGTGGACCGCGACGACCTGCGCGACGGCGGTGCGCAGCACTTTGTCGATGTCATCGCCGCGGTGCGCGACAAGTCGCCAACGACGACCATCGAAACGCTAGTACCCGATTTCCGCGGCCGCATGGAAATCGCCATCGACACCCTCGGGCAGTCGCTGCCCGACGTCCTCAACCACAACCTCGAAACCGTGCCGCGTCTCTACAAGCAGGCGCGCCCGGGAGCCGATTACGCGCACTCGCTGGCTTTCATGAAAGCGTTCAAGGCGCGCTATCCGCAAGTGCCGACGAAATCCGGGCTGATGGTCGGCCTCGGCGAGACCGACGAAGAAATCCTCGAGGTGCTGCGCGACCTGCGCGCCAACGGCGTCGAGATGCTGACCATAGGGCAGTACCTCGCGCCCTCGGTCCATCACCTGCCGGTGTCGCGCTACGTGCATCCCGATACCTTCGCGCTTTACGAGCGTGAAGCGAAGGCCATGGGCTTCACCGGTGCGGCCTGCGGGCCGATGGTGCGTTCGAGCTACTGGGCCGACAAGCAGGCGCACAGCGCCGGCGTGGCACCGGTTGTCGAATGATTCTTGCGAGATTAAGCAAGCATGCGGACTGCTAAGAAGGAAGTCTCTCTGCTTGCCTGCGCGGATTGACGAGATCCAGGCAACAGCCCGTAGAGAGACGCTTTGCAATGACGGCTTGCCGGCGACCAATGTTCGAAGATAGTTGTCGCAAATCAACCCACACCGGCCGGTGAGCTTTCTCCAGAGCGGCCGTTCCCCAAAACCTCATTTCTGCGAAATGAATTGCTACAAAGCGGCCTTCGGCGACATCACCCAACCGGCCAAGATGAGACATAGCGGCTCCAAATAATTGCGGGGCGTGAACGTCAACTAACTCATGCGGTTCCGGTCGTTAGGCGCCATGATCGCCAAGCTCGATTAGCGGCTTGAACTGCAATTGGTGATTCGTCCCTTCACTTTGTCGGCTATTTGGCCTTTACCTGCCAAGGCCAAAAAGTTGTTCTAAGCGACGGTCTTCCCCGATGTATGGCGGACAGGGATGACCGTCGTCGTACGCTCGGAATTCCTATCCTTGCGTCTAGGTTCGTCCTCGCCGCCAGCCCTTCCGGTATGGGTATTTCCCGGCGCCTGCCGCTGCCAGTCGTTCGGCACTAGAATGGGACATCGTGCGCGATAGCCGGACTTCTTGGCCGTGAAGCGCCGACTGGTCCGCGTGCTAGAAAATCGGATTCGGATGGCTGTCCCTAACAGTTCCGGGAGGATTGATTGAACAACTGGAACGTAGCTTTGAGAAAAGACAGCGTGGCAGACTGAGCCTCAATTCATTGCGGAAGAACTTCAAAGTATACTTTGTGGTATTTGCGATACAATGCTATTTAGTTACTCCGTGATTTTTCTATTCTCTTTCCTTGCCCGCAAGGAGACCGCTTAACCCCAAAAGTGTGGCATATCTGTTCTCGGGCAGCCAAAAAAGACGCTGGCTCTCGCTCTGATTGGGGAACCTCGGGACTGATTTCGGTTTCCGCGATACTCAGTTTGTGCGCGTGTAGTCGTGTAGGAAAGCCAGCGAGCGCTTCGGGGTGAACGAGACCAGCGTGCATCCGGGCGCGAGGATGAAGTTGCGTCGCCCCGCCTGGGCCAGGGCGTCATCGACTTCGCGCGCGATCGCCGGCAGATTGCGCTCCTGAAATTTGCTCTCGTCGATTCCGCCCATCAGGCATTTCGGGGTCATCTTGCGTAGCTCGGCGAGGCTGGGGTTGCCCGGCAACCGGTCCGATACGCTGATCACCTCGCAGGGGTAATCGAGCACGCGATCGAGATCCAGGCCGATGCCGTGCACATGTAGAATGCGCACCATGCCCTCGGCGGCTTTCAGTATCTGCAGCTCGAAAGGCCGCTGAAAGGCTTCGTAGATTTGCTGGCTCGATCCGCGCGGAAAGCCCTCGCGGATGGCGCCGTTGATCGACAGGAAAAAAGCCTCGACCCCCTGCGCTTTCACCGCCGCGACGTAGCGACAGGTATTTTCCGCGACCACCCGCAGGGCGCGCAGCGTTTCTTCCGGGTGCCGCCAGAGGTGTTCGGCCTGGTCGAAGCCGACGTTGCGCAGCACCTGCTGGTAAGGGTCGAAGCCGGTGTCGATCAAGGCGATGTCGGGGCCGAGTGCGGCGCGCAGCGTGGCCAGGCATTTCAACTGCTCGGCAAAACAGGGTTCGTCGAGGCTGAGCGGCTTGAAGGCACGCAGGCTGGCGGGATCCTCGAGCGTCAGCAGCCCGGCCGGAATCGGGTAACGATAGTCGTTCATGACTTTCGCCACGTCCCAGTCGTAGGTCTCGAGAAAGCAGCGGTGCAATGCCGCCGTCTGCTCACCGGTGAGATGGTCCGAGAGAAAGTGTACCCACGCCGTCACCGGCGGCCGGTCAATTTCTTCGCCGCGCACGGCGGCCAGAAATCGTTCGCGTTTGTTCATGTCTATCCCTTATCGTTATCCAGACGGTGGTTGGCTCAATTTGAGTACAGGTGCATAACGCGGGTTTGCGAACCAGATTGTTTCTCAGTCATGGGGGCGTTTCCTTTTCACCGGGCCGGGCTGCGAGCTGGCGCAGTATTCCGACCAGTTCGCGGTGCGCGGCCGAACCCTTCTCGCTGATGACTTCGACCGGATTGGCCTCGGTCAGCCGGTTGAGCCGCGTCAGCAGTCGGATGCGCTGACGCCGGGTGAGCTTGGCCTCGGACGAGTACCAGCGCAGGAACAGGCGCGACAGTTCGCCATCGCCGAACAGGGTGTTGAGTTCGTGCGCCGTCACGTAAACCAGAAAGAGCACCATCAGCCAGATCTGGATCGCGAGGAAGCGCGGCCACGAGAATTGCGCGATGAGGAAGGTCGGGAAATCGCCGAGCGCACCGCCGTCGCCGAGGAAATGCAGCAGGCCTTCGGCCAGGCGGAAGACGAAGACGAACACCCAGTAGATCGCTGACTTGAACAGGATCGGCTGGATCAGCGGCGCACCGTCGAAGCGGCTCATGAAGCGCAGGTTGTCGACCACCAGCACCGCCTTGGCGACGAGCAGCGCGGCGAGTGTCGCGGCGAAAAAATTGGTGAACGGAATGCCGTGTTCCTGCAGCGTCATCCAGCGCGTGAACAGGATCAGGTTGAAGCCGACGAGGAAGAAGATCGTCGGCGGCACCAGATGCTTCACCTGCGCGAGCCACCAGGCGAAGGCGCGTCGCCAGAATGGCGCGGACGCTTCCGGGGCAGCGGTAACGGACGAGTTCATGGCGTCTCTCTGGCGATCGCAAGCGTGAAGCATCTAATTTACCACTCCGGCCGGCGGTCGATCCCGACGATCGACAGCGCGCGATCGATCGGCCCCGACCGCGGGCGATGGGCGCAAGGAACAATCGTCGCCCATTCTGTGCGCCCCGGATGACGCCCGGACCGTCGATAACGCGAAGTTCGCTATACTCGATGCTCCGCAATATCCGGAGGTCCGGCCATGCAACTTTCCAAACATCAACTGGCGATGACCGTCCTGATGACGCCGGACATGGCGAACTTCTCCGGGAACGTACACGGCGGCGCAATTCTCAAACTGCTGGACCAGGTCGCCTACGCCTGTGCCACGCGCTATTCGAATCGCTATGCCGTGACGATGTCGGTGGATCAGGTGGTTTTCCGCCAGCCGATCCATGTCGGGGAACTGGTGACCTTTCTCGCCTCGGTCAATTACACGGGCAATACGTCGATGGAAATCGGCATCAAGGTGCTGGCCGAGGACATCCGCTCGCGGCTGGTCCGTCATGCCAACAGCTGCTTCTTCACGATGATTGCGGTCGACGACGAGCGCCATCCGGTTGCGGTGCCCCAGCTGACGCCCGAGAGTCCGGACGAAATCCGGCGCTTTCACGCGGCCGAAGTGCGTCGCGGCTTGCGCCGCGAGTTTGAAGCGCGCCTGGGCACCCTGCAATCGTCGCCGTCGGCGGATTTCAGCACGACGAAATAGCCCGGGCGCCAGCCGTCCGACATCAACCCGGAGCAGTCGCGGGCTTTTCTGGCGACCAGGCTAGGCCTCCGGCTCCGGCAATACAGCGATCTCGACGCACACCGGATCGCCGCCCGTTGCATAGCGCTGACTGGCGTTCAATCGCCCGGTCGCGGGATCGAGCGCATAGACCGTGACATGGCTGGACAACTGACCGGAAGCGATCAGCCAGCGCCCCGAGGGCGCTATGCCCATTCCGCGCGGCTGTGTTTCGGTCGGGTAGTGGGCGATCATCGTCATGGCGCCGCTCTGCGGATCGGTCGCGAGCGCGGCGATGACGCTGCCCGTGCGCTCGGTCGCGTAGAGGTAGCGGCCGTCGGCGGTCGCGCGCAACTCGGCGGACCACGGCTTGCCGCTGAAGCCGGGCGGCAGGGTGTTGATCGATTGCCTGAGCGCCAGTGTGCCGGCGGCGTCGTCGAAGTCGAACCGGTCTATCGTGCTGTCGAGTTCGTTGAGGCAATAGACGCGCGTGTTGTCGGGCGAGAAAACGAAATGGCGCGGCCCGCTGCCGGCCCGCACCTTGATTTCGGCCGGCGCGTTCGGCGTAATGCTATTGTCATCATTCAGGCGATAGACGCGGATCGCATCGGCGCCGAGCGTCGGGACGAGCAGCCAGCGGTTGCTGGCATCGACCTGTGCCGCGTGCGCGTGCGGCAGCCCGCTTTCGTGCTGGCTGACGGCGAGCGGTGCGCCGCGCGCGTCGAGCGGGAAAACGCTCAGGGCATTGCCGCCGTAGGACGCGGAAAAGGCGACGCGCATCGCTCGATCGCAGGCCACAAAGGTCGGCTTTTCCGGCGCCGGCGTGCTGCCGAGGACGCTGAGTTCGCCGCTGTCCGGGGCAACGGCCAGGGCCAGCAATGCGTGCTCCATACCCAGGCCGGCATAGAGCACCCGGCGGTTCGGGCTGATCCGCAGCGGCTGCGGCACGCCGGCGGTCGGCAGCGACTGGATCAGGCGCAGTTCGCCGCTATCGGTGGCGAGCGAGAAAACCTGGATTTCCCGGCTTTCGGCGCAGGACACGTAAACGACGGTTTGATTCATGATCGGCAGGCCTGCGAAGGGGGCGAATCGGTTGCGACGGAATTGGCGATTGACGAGAGCAGTGTGCACGAAAATTGGATAAACTCGCAAGCTCTTATCTCCTTTACGACGCGAGAATGAAATCGCCTAAGCGCGCATGACAGCGCATGACGTGAGCCTCATCGGTGCGCCGACCGACATCGGCGCCGGCATGCTCGGCGCGCGCATGGGTCCGGAAGCGCTGCGCGTCGCCGGCATTGCGCAGGCCATCGCGCAGTTCGGGATCGCGGTCAGGGATTGCGGCAATGTCGCTGGGCCGGCCAATCCCTTGCGGCCGGCGGTCGACGGTTTCCGCCACCTGGCCGAGGTCGTGCGCTGGAACCAATTGCTCCACGACGCGGTGTATGCGGAGCTTGTGGCCGATCGCCTGCCGCTTTTGCTCGGCGGCGATCATTCGCTGGCCATCGGCTCGATCAGCGCGGTCGCCCGCCATTGCCGCGAGCAGCACAAGAAGCTGCGCGTGCTGTGGTTCGACGCGCACGCCGACTTCAATACCGCGACGCTGACGCCGAGCGGCAACCTCCACGGCATGCCGGTCGCCTGCCTGTGCGGGCACGGGCCGCAGGCGCTGATCGCCGGGCAGGTGCCGGCGATCAGCGCCAGGGACATCCGCCAGATCGGCATCCGCAGCGTCGATGAAGGCGAGAAACGCCTGGTGCACGACATCGGCATCGAGGTCTTCGACATGCGCTACATCGACGAGATGGGCATGGGCAATGCGATGGAGCTCGCGCTGGCGCTGGTCGGCGCGGACACGCATCTGCACGTCAGCCTCGACGTCGACTTCCTCGACCCGGACATCGCGCCCGGCGTCGGCACCGCCGTGCGCGGTGGCCCGACCTACCGCGAAGCGCAGCTGTGCATGGAGATGATCGCCGACACCGGACGGCTGGCCTCGCTCGACGTCGTCGAGCTCAATCCGGCGCTCGACGTGCGCAACCAGACCGCCGAACTCGCCGTCGACCTGATCGCCAGCCTGTTCGGAAAAAGCACCTTGATGCGCAAGGCGAGCCCCGCGCGCTGGCCGCCGCTTCAGCGATAGTGGATGAAACGCGCCGGGAAGCGCGCCGTGAGCCAGGCGAGAAAAACGTACTTGACCGTCTTGCCGAGGCCGACGGCGAGCAGTACGCCGGGCACCGACGGGTCGGCGAGGGAGTAGAAGAAGATGGCCGGCGTTTGCGGCAGGGGCGAGCCGGCGATCACGGCCAGCGCGACGAGGCCGTAGTCCTGCAGCCAGGCGCTGGTCAGGCGCCAGCTTTCCGTGTCGACGAGTTCAGGGTAATGGACGAGGACCGCTTCGCGGCCGAGCAGGTGGAAGACCTCGACCAGGACGGCGCCGCCGACGCCACTGGCGATGCCGGTGAGCAGCCCCAGCGTCAGCCAGCGCCGCGGCGCGAGCAGCACGGCGGGAATCAGCACGATGGCGAAGGGGAAGGTGAAGGTCGCCGTCGAGACGAAAGCGATCAGCGCGACGACCAGGGAATAATGACGATGGCCGGCCGAGAGATCGAGCGCGCGCCGGACCCAGTCGGGAAGTCGGGGCTTGTTCATGATAACCTTGGCGTGCACCGGCGGCGGCCGTGGCTTTGCCGGCCCGATCCGGCACTGGGTGGTGTCGTCATGATCACGGGGTTCCTAATCGAGGAGATCGGCATGTTTTTCGGCGTAAAGATTTTCAATATCTGCAAGGCGATGACGATTGTATGTGCTTTGGCCCTGGCCGCACAGGCTTCGGCGGTCGGCATCGCTGACCTGTCAAGCAGCGATACCGCGTCCGGACTCAAGGAAGCGCTCACCCGCGGCGCCGAGGCGGCGGTCGGCCAGCTCGGCAAGACCAACGGATTCCTGGGCGATGCGCGCGTGAAGATTCCCCTGCCCGAATCGGCGCGTACCGCAGAAAAGATGATGCGCACCTTCGGCATGAAGAAGCAGGCCGACGAACTGATCGAAACGATGAACCATGCGGCCGAATCGGCCGTCGTCGAGGCCAAGCCGATCCTCACCGACGCGGTGAAGAAAATGAGCTTCGACGATGCGCGCGGCATTCTCTCCGGCGGCGACGACGCGGCGACGCAATACTTCAAGCGCAGCACCTCGGACGCCATCGCCGCGAAGTTCCTGCCCATCGTCAAGCAGGCGACGGCCAAGGTCAACCTCGCCGGGCAGTACAACCAGTACGCCGGGCAGGCGGCCAAGTTCGGCCTGATGGACAAGAAGGACGCCGATCTCGACACCTACGTCACGCACAAGGCGATGGACGGGTTGTTCCTGATGATCGCCGAGGAAGAGAAAGCGATCCGCAAGGATCCGGTCGGCACCGGATCGCATTTGCTGCAACAAGTTTTCGGCGCGATCGGCAAGTGACCGGCGCCCACCACAAAAATTCATTCACCTGTTCAGGAGCCTCACCCGATGCCAGCCAGCGTACTTTCCTTCGACACCTTTCCGTCCTTCATCGTCGATAAAATCAGTGCCAATTTCGATTTCCATTACAACGTAGACAGGAACGACGCGGCGGCCATGGCGAAATTCGCGCCCACGGTGCGTGCGGTCGTCGCCAAGGGCGAAACCCTGTTCAACGACGAAGTGATGGCGCGTTTCCCGAAGCTGGAAATCATCGCCCTGTGCAGCGTCGGTTTCGACGGCATCGATGTCGCCGCGGCGCACAAGCGCGGCATCGCCGTGACCAACACGCCCGGCGTGCTCACCGACGACGTCGCCGACCTGGCGATCGCGCTGATGCTTGCGGTGGCGCGGCGCGTCGCCGCCGCCGATCAGTTCGTGCGCAGCGGCGCCTGGTCCAAGGGCGCTTTCCCTCTGAACCGCAAGGTCAGCGGCAGCCGTCTGGGGATCGTCGGACTCGGGCGCATCGGCCAGGCGATTGCCAAACGCGCCGAGGCCTTCGGCATGTCGGTCGCCTACACGGCGCGCGCCAGGAAAGCCGAGCTTCCCTATACGTTTTATCCGAATGCGCAGGCCCTGGCCAAGGAAGTCGATTTCCTGATCGTCTCGACGCCGGGCGGCGCGGCGACGCGCGCGATGATCAATGCCGAGGTGCTCGATGCGCTCGGGCCGGACGGCTACCTGATTAACGTCGCGCGCGGCTCGGTGGTCGATGAGCCGGCGCTGATCGCCGCCTTGCAGCAGAA
The DNA here is from genome assembly GCA_903917505.1 of uncultured beta proteobacterium. The sequence continues at coordinate 10,305 of CAIXAY010000153.1, forward strand.
GCGCATCGCCGGCGCCGGGCTCGACGTTTTTGCCGACGAACCCAATGTGCCCGCCGCCCTGCTGGCCATGGACAACGTCGTGCTGGCGCCGCACATGGGCAGCGGCACCGTGCAGACGCGCACCGCCATGGGCGACCTGGCCTGCGCCAACCTGCTCGCGCATTTCGCCGGCAAGCCGCTGCTGACGCCGGTGCTCGCTTGAGCTTTGCGCGCCGCCAAGCTCGGCAAGGCGACTGCGTGAATGCTGTTGGAATTCTCATCAGCGCGCTTAATTGACCCTCGTCATTCCGGCGAAAGCCGGAATCCAGGATCCTGGGGCACAGTCCCGGCTTTCGCCGGGACGACGTTTCTTTCGGTTGGTCGGCCCCATGGAGCCGCCGCAAGCCTGTCTTACATTTGACAATCAAGGGCTTGGCGCGTAAATTTGCGCCTTCGCCCGGGCCTTCAGGTCGGGCTCGCGCCGATTTGAAGTTCAGCTTGCGGGCGCGCAACAAATCCGGCTAAAGCGGCGCGATTCGATTTTCTCGAAACCCGTTCGCTTCCCACGCTGAACGGGTTTTTCATTTTCGAGGTTTGCAATGCAGCCTGACCGTAGCGCCGAACTCACCGCTTTGCTCAAGCAAAGAATCCTCGTTCTCGACGGGGCGATGGGCACGATGATCCAGCGCCACGGGCTGCAGGAGGGCGATTATCGCGGCGCGCGCTGCGCCGATCATGCGCACGACCTCAAGGGCAACAACGATCTGCTGCTGCTGACCCGGCCCGAAGTGATACGCGGCATCCACAGCGAGTATCTCTCGGCCGGCGCCGACATCATCGAGACCAACACCTTCAACTCGACGGCCGTTTCGCAATCCGACTACGGCCTCGAAGCCATCGTCTACGAATTGAATTTCGCCGGCGCGCAGCTCGCGCGCGAAGTCTGCGACGACTACACGGCGAGAAATCCGGCCAAGCCGCGCTTCGTCGCCGGCGTGCTCGGGCCGACTTCGCGCACCGCGTCGATTTCGCCTGATGTGAACGATCCGGGCTTTCGCAATACCAGTTTCGATGAACTCGTCGAGAACTACAGCGAAGCGATCCGCGGCCTGTGCGACGGCGGCGCCGACCTGCTGCTCATCGAAACGGTGTTCGATACGCTCAACGCCAAGGCCGCGCTGTTCGCCGTCGCGCAGTATTTCGAAAAGGTCGGCCAGCGCCTGCCGGTGATGATTTCGGGGACGATCACCGACGCTTCCGGGCGCACGCTCTCGGGGCAGACGGCCGAGGCCTTCTGGAATTCGCTGCGGCACATCCGGCCGCTGTCCTTCGGCCTCAACTGCGCGCTCGGCGCCGCCGAGCTGCGCCAGTACGTCGAGGAACTGTCGCAGCTTTGCGATTGCTTCGTCTCGGCGCACCCGAACGCGGGCCTGCCCAATCCGCTCTCGCCGACCGGTTACGACGAAACGCCCGAGCAGCTGGCGCTGGAAATCGTCGACTGGGCGAAGCACGGTTTCGTGAACATCGTCGGCGGCTGCTGCGGCACGACGCCGGGGCACATCGCCGCGATCGCCCAGGGCGTCGCCGGCATCGCGCCGCGCGCCGTGGCGCAGATCGAGCCGAAGCTGCGCCTGTCGGGGCTCGAGGCCTTCAACGTCGGCGGCGATTCGTTATTCGTTAACGTCGGCGAGCGGACCAACGTCACCGGCTCGAAAGCCTTCGCGCGCATGATCCTCGAGGGCCGCTTCGACGCTGCGCTGGCGGTCGCGCGCCAGCAGGTCGAGAACGGCGCGCAGGTGATCGACATCAACATGGACGAAGCGATGCTCGACAGCCAGGCGGCGATGGACCGCTTCCTCAAGCTGATCGC
>CAIXAY010000154.1 GCA_903917505.1 uncultured beta proteobacterium
ACCGGCCTGTTCATGCCGGCGGGATCCGCCGGCTCCAAGGACAAGGGCATCTTCCGCCGCACCGTGCCGATCTTCAATCCGGACCTGTGCACCGGCTGCATGGAATGCGCGCTGGTCTGCCCGGACGCCGCGATTCCGAACACGGTCAATGACATCCACGAATTGCTGCTCACCGGCATCGCTCGCATCGAGATCACCGAAGCCATGCGCGACGTGATGCGCGGCCACGTTCATACGATCGCCGACGCGGTGCGCGAAGCTTACCGGCAGAGCAAGGAGCCGCGCGCTTTCCACGAGCTTGTCGCGGAAGCGGCGGCGAAGATCCCGACCAAGCAGGCCACCCTGCTCGGCAACTTCACCAAGCTCGTCGACGTCCTTGCCACTTATCCGGTCGCCAGGACGCGGCCTTTCTTCGACGCCATGGAGAAAGCCCTGCCCGGCACCGGCGGTCTGTTCGCCGCCAATATCGATCCGTGGAAGTGCACCGGCTGCCTCGAGTGCATCGAAGTCTGCGGCCCGGGCGCGCTGGTTGCTCACGATCAGGACGCCAGGCTGCTCTCGACGCTGCAGGATCGCTTCGAGTTCATGAGCAAGACGCCGAACAGCCCGGCGCGCTTTGTCGACGGCGCCCTCGAAGCCGGCGGCGAAATCAAGCGCCTGCTGCTCGACCGTTCCAACTATTACTCGACCACCGGCGGCCACGGCGGCTGCCGCGGTTGCGGCGAAGTCACGGCGATCCGCCTGGTGATGGCCACCAACCATGCGATCACCGAAAAGCGCCGGCAGGCCCACCTCGAGGAGCTCGAAGGGCTGATCGCCGACCTCACCGCCAAGCAGGCGACGCTCACCAAGGATGCGGCGCGCAGCGCGCGCATCGGCGAGCTCATCGCGACGCTGGAAAAGCGCCTCTACATTTACGAAAGCGGACCGACCGGCAACGGTCCTTCCGGCGCCGTGATCGCCAATTCGACGGGCTGCAGCAGCGTGTACGCCTCGACCTTCCCATTCAACGCCTATAACGACCCGTGGGTGAACAGCCTGTTCCAGGATGCGCAGCCGCTGGCCAAGGGCATCTTCGAAGGCATCTCGGCGCAGACCGTCGCCGACGTGCGCGCCCTGCGCCTCGCCCGCCTCGAGCTGGCCGACGCCTACCTTCCCGAAAAGCACGATCAGGCACTCCGCATGCTGTCGTGGAGCGAGTTTTCCAAGAGCGAACTTGGCCTGCTGCCGACGGTGATCACCGTCGGCGGCGACGGCGCCACCTATGACATCGGTTTCGGCGCGCTGTCGCGCATTCTGGCCAGCAACACGCCGCTCAAGGTGCTGGTGCTCAACACCGGCGCTTACTCGAACACCGGTGGGCAGGCCTCGACCTCGAGCTTCATCGGGCAGGATTCCGACCTCGCGCGTTTCGGTGCGGCGCAAAGCGGCAAGCATGAAGCGCGCAAGGAACTCGGCCTGATCGCTTCCTTCCATTCCAATGTGTTCGTGTGTTCGACCAGCACCGCGCTGCAGAACCACTTCCTCAAGAACACCATGGAGTTCCTCACCTACACCGACTCGCCGGCGGTCCTCGACGTCTACACGCCCTGCCAGGGCGAGCACGGCATCGCCGACAACATTTCGGCGCACCAGTCGCGCCTCGCTGTCGAGAGCCGCATGAACCCGGTGTTCGTGCACGATCCAAGGCGCGGCAAGAACCTGCACGACTGGTTCTCGCTCGAAGGTAACCC
>CAIXAY010000155.1 GCA_903917505.1 uncultured beta proteobacterium
CAGTGATTTAACAGCCTTTTTCCGGCTGTTGCGCGCTTGGGGATATCACTATATTTAGTGTGGTAACGGCGCCTCACCACTACCTATAGTAGTTTTTTTGCTTGATTCGTCGAAAAATAATCGGCATGATGAGAACGTTCTTCGCCGCCTACAGTCACAGACGGAACCGTCGCGGAGGGCGACACCAACACCGCAGATTGCAACCCGAAAGAGGCACACCATGAGCCAGAATTCCCAGCAGTTGTCCCTGACCGCGATCGCTGACACCCCGAAGAACCTACCCCTTGCCGAACAGGAAATTTCAGCCGAAGTCCTGCTCGAAAAATACGCCAAAGGCAGCGAGTCCAACGTTCATGACGTTCGCCTGCGCGTGGCCCGCGCGCTGGCCGCCAACGAAGAAGAAAAGCAGCGCGCCAAGTGGGAAGAGCGTTTCCTGTGGGCGCAGGAAAACGGCTTCGTCCCGGCCGGCCGCATCTGCTCCGCCGCCGGCACGCCGCTCGCCGCGACGCTGATCAACTGCTTCGTGCAGCCGGTCGGCGACTCGATCGTCGAACTCGTCGAAGGCAAGCCGGGAATCTACAGCGCGCTGGCCGAAGCCGCCGAAACCATGCGCCGCGGCGGCGGCGTCGGTTACGATTTTTCGACCATCCGCCCGCAGGGCGCGCAGGTCAAGGGAACGCAGTCGCGCGCTTCCGGCCCGGTTTCCTACATGCGCGTTTTCGACCGCTCGTGCGAGACCGTCGAATCGGCCGGCGCCCGACGCGGCGCCCAGATGGGCGTGCTGCGCTGCGACCATCCGGACATCGAAACCTTCATCCACGCCAAGGACAAGGGGGACCTGACCAATTTCAACGTCTCGATCGCCGTCACCGACGCCTTCATGGAAGCCGTCGAGGCCGACGGCGAAGTCGAGCTTTCGCACCGCGCCGAGCCGAATGTCGACATGAAGGCCAACGGCGCCTACCAGCACGACGACGGCATCTGGGTCTATCGCAAGGTGCGCGCGCGCGACCTGTGGGACCAGGTGATGAAATCGACTTACGATCACGCCGAGCCGGGAATTCTTTTTCTCGACCGCATGAACAAGGACAACAATCATTACGATTGCGAACTGATCGAGGCCACCAATCCCAGCGCCGAACAACCGCTGCCGCCGTACGGCTGCTGCTGCCTCGGTTCGGTCAACCTGACGCTGTTCGTCAAGGACGCGTTCACTGACAAGGCCGAATTCGATTTCGCCGCTTTCGCCGAAGTCGTCAAGGTCTCGACGCGCATGCTCGACAACGTGCTCGACGTCACCGCCTGGCCGCTCGAACGCCAGCGCGAGGAAGCCGCCAACAAGCGCCGCGTCGGCCTCGGCTTCACCGGCCTCGGCGACGCGCTGTGCATGCTGCGCCTGCGCTACGACCTGCCGGAAGCACCGGTGATGGCCGCGCGCATCTCCGAGCACATGCGCAATGCCGCTTACCTCGCCTCCGTCGAACTGGCCAAGGAACGCGGCGCTTTCCCGCTGTTCAACGCCGAACTCTATCTGTCCGGCGGCAACTTCGCTTCGCGCCTGCCGCCCGAAGTCAAGGCCGAAATCCGCAAGCACGGCCTGCGCAACTCGCACCTGCTCTCGATCGCGCCGACCGGCACCATCTCGCTGGCCTTTGCCGACAACGCCAGCAACGGCATCGAGCCGCCCTTCTCGTGGACCTACAACCGCAAGAAACGCATGCTCGACGGCACGCTCAAGGAATACGCCGTCGAGGACTATGCCTGGCGCCTGTACAAGCACATGGGCGGCAACGTCGAGAACTTGCCCGACTACTTCGTCACGGCGCTCGAAATCTCGGCGCAGGCG
>CAIXAY010000156.1 GCA_903917505.1 uncultured beta proteobacterium
AACTGTTCCAGTACGGCCGCCCGGCGAGCATCATGCTCGCCGTGCTCGCCGACCGCGGCGGCCGCGAACTGCCGATTCACGCCGAGTTCTGCACCTGGCAGGTCGAGCTGGCGCGCAGCGAAGAACTGGTGCTCGAACCGGATGCCACGGGCCGGCTGCAGTGGAAGCGGGTCGATCATGGCTAATCCGCAACTGGGGAACGCCCAGAACAACCCGCCGCAGCACAATCCACAACTCAACGCCCACGGCGAACTCACGCACCTGCTGTCGATCGACGGCCTGCCGCGCGACGCGCTGCTGCAGATTCTCGACACGGCGTCGAGCTTTCTCGAGGTGTCCAACCGCGACGTCAAGAAAGTGCCGCTCTTGCGCGGCAAGAGCGTCTTCAACCTGTTCTTCGAGAACTCGACGCGCACGCGCACGACCTTCGAAATCGCCGCCAAGCGCCTTTCCGCCGACGTCATCAACCTCGACGTCGGACGCTCGTCCACGGCCAAGGGTGAAACCCTGCTCGACACGGTCGATAACCTCGTCGCCATGCACGCCGACATGTTCGTCGTCCGCCATGCTTCGTCGGGTACGCCCTACCTGATCGTCGATCACCTGCGGCGCGGCGGCCGCACCGATGTGCACGTGGTCAACGCCGGCGACGGCCGGCATGCGCACCCGACGCAGGGCCTGCTCGACATGTACACCATCCGCCACTACAAGAAGGACTTTTCCAACCTGACCGTGGCCATCGTCGGCGACATCCTGCATTCGCGCGTCGCGCGCTCGGACATCCACGCGCTGACCACGCTCGGCGCCGCCGAGGTCCGCGTCGTCGGGCCGCAGACGCTGCTGCCGATCGCCGTCGAAAAGATGGGCGTGCGCGTCTGCAAGGACCTGCAAAGCGGCCTCAAGGATTGCGACGTGGTGATCATGCTGCGCCTGCAGCACGAGCGCATGAACGGCGCCTTGCTGCCCTCGGCGCGCGAGTATTTCAAGTGCTACGGCCTGACCCCGAAAACGCTGGCGCTGGCCAAGCCCGACGCCATCGTCATGCACCCGGGGCCGATGAACCGCGGCGTCGAAATCGATTCGGAAGTCGCCGATGGCGCGCAGGCGGTAATCCTGCCGCAGGTGACTTTCGGCATCGCCGTGCGCATGGCGGTGATGAGCATTCTGGCGGGGAACTGAAATTGGACAATCCATTGAAGACCACCGAAATCCAGATCAAGAACGGCCGCGTCATCGACCCGAAGAACGGCGTCGACCAGCGCGCCGATTTGTTCGTCAGCGACGGGCGCGTCGTGGCCATCGGCCAGGCGCCCACCGAATTCCGCGCCGATCAGGTGATAGATGCCGAGGGCCGCGTCGTTTGCCCGGGTCTCGTCGACCTGGCGACGCGGCTGACCGGCCTCGAATCGGAACTTGCCGCGGCGGTGGCCGGCGGCGTCACGGCGCTGGCCTGCCCGCCCGACACCCGGCCGCCGCTCGATGAACCGGGGCTCGTCGAGCGCCTGGTGCGGCACAGCGAAGCGCTCGGCCTGGCGCGCGTCTTCCCGCTCGGCGCGCTGACGCAGCAGCTGGCCGGAGAAAGAATATCCGAAATGCACAGCCTGACGCGCGCCGGTTGCATCGCCTTCTCGCAGGCCAAGCAACCGATTTTCGATACGCAGGTCCTGCTGCGCGCCATGCAATATGCGGCGACATTCGGCTATGCGATCCATCTGCAACCGCAGGACCACTACCTCGCGCACGACGGCGTCGCCCACGACGGCGAGGTCGCCTCGCGCCTCGGCCTGGCCGGCATCCCGGTGTGCGCCGAGACGGTGGCCATCGCCACCGCGCTGCAACTGGCCCGGGAAACCGGCGTCCGGCTGCACCTCGCGCGCCTGTCCTCGGCGGCCGGCGTCGCGCTGGTGCGCGAAGCCAGGCGCTCGGGCCTTGCGGTCAGTTGCGACGTGTCCATCTACCATCTGCATCTATCGGAAATCGACATCGGCTATTTCGACAGCCGGGCGCGCTTCGGCCCGCCGCTGCGCTCGGGCAGCGACCGGGACGCGCTGCGCGCCGCCGTCGCCGAAGGCCTGGCGGCAGTCTGTTCCGACCATACACCGGTCGACGAGGACGGCAAGCAATTGCCTTTCGCCGAAGCGGCTCCGGGCGCCACCGGCCTTGAACTGCTGCTGCCGCTGACCCTGAAATGGGCCGCGCAGGCCAAGCTGCCTTTGCCGACGGCGCTCGCCCGCGTGACCTGCGACCCCGCCGCGATCCTCGGCATCGCCAGCGGGTCGCTGGCGGTCGGCAGCCCCGCCGACATCTGCATCTTCGCTGCCGAGGAGCCCTGGCGGGTCACCGCCGACGCGCTGCGCAGCCAGGGCAAGAACACGCCCTTCCTCGGCTACGAAATGACCGGCCGGGTCAAGACCACGCTGGTCGGCGGACGCGTCGTTTTCGAAAGCTGATGCAATTGTCATCGAACGCGCGCGCTGGCGACGACGGAGCGGCCTGAGTCGCGCGCGTCCATGAGCGGGCTTGCGGCCGGCGCCGAAGCGCTTTTCTTCGAAGGCAACCGCCACATGGCGGCGAATGACGCCGTGCAGGCCGAAGCCTGCTTTCGCGAAGCGCTGAGGCTCGCGCCCGATCTTGCCGAAGCGCACGCCAATCTCGGCTGGCTGCGCGCGCAAGCGGGTTTTCCGGACGCGGCGGAAGCCCTCTACCGGCAGGCCATCGCCTGCAATCCCGAGATCGGCCAAGTGCATCTGAATCTCGGCGCGCTGCTCGCCGACCAGAAGCGCTTCGCGCCGGCGGAAGAAGCGTACCGGCGGGCGATCGCGCTGCTGCCGCAGGCGGCCGCGCCGTGGTCGAATCTCGGGGTGCTGCAGGCTTGCCAGAAACGTGAAGCCGAGGCCGAAGCGAGCTATCGCCGGGCGATCGCGCTCGATCCGGATTACCGCCTGGCCTATTTCAACTTCAGCTACCTGCTGCTGCGCCAGGGCCGTTTCGAAGAAGGCTGGCGCTGCCTCGAAGCGCGCAAGTGGTACGACCGCTTCGAAAGCCTGCTGGCCTGCCCGCGCTGGCAGGGCGAAGCGCTGGACGGCAAAGCGCTGCTGATCGGCATCGAAGCCGGCCACGGCGACATGATTCAGTTCTGCCGCTATGCGGCGGTATTGAAGGCGCGAGGCGCGGCGCAGATCGCGATCCTCTGCCAGCCGGCCTTGAAAACCCTGTTCCTCAGCCTGACCGCCGTCGATCGCGTCTTCGCCCTCGACGAAGCGCTGCCGAAGTCCGGCTGGGATTACTGGACCCCGCCGCTCAGCATCCCATTCCATTGTCAGACGCGCATCGATTCGATTCCGGCAAGCCTGCCGTATCTCCACGCCAGCGTCGAGAAGCTCGCGCGCTGGGCGGAGCCGCTGCGCGTTCCTGAACTGCGCGTCGGGCTGGTGTGGAAGGGCAATCCGCGCTTCGAAAACGATGCCGACCGCTCGCTGCCCGGCCTGCATGCCTTGGCGCCGTTGGGCGATCTGGCCGGCGTGCGCTACTTCAGCCTGCAAAAGGGCGCCGGCGAAGACGAGGCGGCGAACCCGCCGGCCGGGCTGCCGCTGGTCGATCTGGGTTCGCAGATCAACGACTTTTCCGATACTGCCGGCATCATCGCCTATCTCGACCTGGTGATCAGCGTAGACACCGCCGTCGCCCACCTTGCTGGCGCCATGGGCAAGGCCTGCTGGCTGCTGCTTCCGGACTACAAGGCCGACTGGCGCTGGCTGGCCGGGCGCAGCGACAGCCCCTGGTATCCGGACGTCATGCGCCTGTTCCGCCAGCCGCAGAGCGGCGAGTGGACGACGGTGATCAGCGACCTGCGCGCCGCGCTGCGGCTGCTCGTGCAGGAGCGAGGCCGCACCGCGGCCATCTGAGGACGCCCGCCGGCCGCTCCGCGCGACACTCAAGCGCGCCGTGCCGCCGGCAAAGAACCCTTGCCTCGCCCGCCTCGACCGGACGCCTTTCTCCGGCGGCCAGTGGCGCCCCTTCTTTTTTGTTCATAAGGCATGAACTAATATGCTATTGGTATATCTCTAACGCGAGCTTCCGGGATTCCTTCTCTCCGTCGACCTCAATGGAGCGCCAGAATGACGATTGCACGCAAAACGGTTCTTCTCGTTCTCGCCGTACTCTCGGGCTGCGCGATCATTTTCGCCATCGCCGCCGCCAACGCCGACTATCTCGTCCCGGCGATCATCGCCGCCGCGCTGCTGGCCGTGGTGCTGGCGGCGCTGGTCTACTTGACGCTGCGCTCCGTCGTCAGGTCGCTGCAGGCGATGGAATCGGCGCTCGCCAATGCGGCGGACAGCCTCGATTTCACCCGCGCGATCGCGGTGCGTTCGGACGATGAAATCGGCCGCGCCATGCACGCCTTCAATCGCCTGCAGGCACGCCTGCGCGACAGCTTCGTCGAACTGCAGCAATCGGTCGCGCGCCTGCGCGAGGTCAGCGAGGACGTCGATCACTCCTCGCGCAAAATCGCGCGCAATTCGCAGGTGCAAAGCGCCGCCTCCAAACACATGGCGGCGGCGGTCGAAGAAATGACGACCAGCATTTCCGAGGTCGCCGGACAGACCGAGAATGCGCGGGCGCATACCGAGCAGTCGCGAGCCATCGCCGAACAGAGCGTGAGCGTCATTCTCGAGACGGTCAACGGCATCCAGCAGATATCGACTTCGGTGCGCGAGGCGTCGACGCGCATCAAGGCCTTGCGCGACGATTGCGACAATATCTTCTCGATCGCCAAGATCATTCGCGAAATTGCCGACCAGACCAATCTGCTGGCCTTGAACGCCGCCATCGAGGCGGCGCGCGCCGGCGAACAGGGGCGGGGCTTTGCCGTCGTGGCCAACGAAGTGCACAAGCTGGCCGAGCGCACCACCCATTCGACCGAGGAAATCAGCGGCCTCCTGACGCGCATGCAGGAGAGCGCGCGCCTCGCCGTCGACAGCATGAGCCACACCGAAAGCGCCGTCGGCAGCGGGCTGGCCAACCCCAGACAGGCAGGCCAGTTCATCGACCGGCTGAAGACCGAAGCGGAGGCCACGGCCAGCGTCGTCGGCGCCATTTCCGACACGATGCGCGAGCAGGAAAGCGCGAGTTCGGGCATCGCCCGCAATATCGAGCAGGTCGCCCGCATGAGCGAGCAGAATTCGGCGGCCGCCAGCGCCGCCGCAACCGGCGTCGGGCGCATGAGCGAGGTCGGCCTGGCGATGGCCAATGCGCTCGCTCTGTACACCGTCGATGCGCGCCCGCAGCAAATCGTCCTGCGCCATGCCGACACGCATCCCGAAGGCCACCCGGCGATAGGCGCCGTGCAAGCCATGGCCGAGATTCTCAGGCAGCGCAGCGCCGGCCGCATCACGCTCAAGGTCATCCCCGGCGGCGTTTTCGGTTCGGAAAAGGACGAGCTCGAGCAGCTCCGGAACGGCACGCTGGACATGACGCGCGCAAGTGCCGCAGCCTTCGTCAAAGACAATCCGGCGATGGTCATTCCTGCCCTGCCTTACGTATTCAATTCGGCCGACCATCAGCGGCGGGCCCTCGACGGCGCCCCCGGCCAGGAAATCCTGGCGGCCTTCGCCGCTTCGAGCTACGTCGGCCTGGCCTTCTTCAACTGCGGCGCGCGCAACATTTACGCAAACAAGCCGATCCGCACGCTCGCCGATCTGCGCGGCATGAAATTGCGCGTCATGCAATCCGAGCTGTGGGTGGCGATCGCCACGGCCATGGGCGCCATCCCCACGCCGATGGCCATGGAGGACATCGGCACCGGCTTTCGCACCGGCCTGATCGAAGCGTCGGAAGGCAACATTCCCACCTACTATGACTTGAAGCACCACGAAGCGGTCAAGCACTACTGCCTCACCGAGCACGCGATGGTCCCGGAATTGCTGGTTTTCTCGAGGCAGCGCTGGGACACGCTGTCGCCCGACGATCAGGGACTGGTTACCGAAGCGGCGCGCGAATGCGTCGTCGTCATGCGCCGCCTGTGGCACGAGCGCGAAGAGAGCGCGCGCAAGGCGGCGCTGGCGGCCGGCAGCGTGTTCGTCAAGGACGTCGACAAGGCCGCGTTCCAGAACGCGATGCGTCCGGTCTATGACAGATTCGTGGCGAGCGCACAGCAGAGAACCCTGTTGCAGGCGATCAGGGCGATGAATTAGCGGCGGCAGTCAGTCGCCCAGCAAGCGTTGCGCCGCATCGACCGGCGCGCCGGCCACTTCAAGCACCTTGCGCCGTGAAGTCTGGCCGCTCTTGAGCGTAACCGCCGACTTCGCAACAGCCAGCCGTTCGGCGACAAAGGCGATCAAGGCGGCATTGGCCTTGCCGTCGACCGGCGGTGCGGCGAGGCGAATCTTCAGCGCGTCGCCGTGCACGCCGGCAACGCTGGTCTGCTTCACGCCCGGCTGGACGTGCAGGGTCAGCATGACACGGCCCGCGCCGGGCCGCAGCCAGACAACGCTCATCGCAGGAAGATCAGCACCAGCTGGGCGAGCAGGATGGCGATCAATGGCGACAGGTCGATGTTGGCGATCGGCGGAACAAAGCGCTGGATCGGCGCGAGAAAAGGCCGCGTCAGCTGGGCGACCGGGTAGGCCAGCGGCGAACGCGGATTCACCCACGACAAG
>CAIXAY010000157.1 GCA_903917505.1 uncultured beta proteobacterium
GGGTAGACTGGTGGCCGATAGTGATTCCGGGTCGGGCGTCCGATAAGCTCAGGAACGCCTAACAGGGTCCCGGCCCAAGGGAACCGACGAGTTCGGGTTTTATTTTTTTACGAAAGAAAGGTCTATCATGGCACGCAAGCTTACGCAGACATCGAGCAAGATTGGCACCGAAGTCAAGAGCACGACCCCAGCGCCAGTGGCGAAGGTGGTCACCCCGGTTCGCAACACCGCGATCCCGAAGGTGCCCGCCGTTCAGTCAAAGCGGGAAGTCACCAACGAGATGATCGCCACCCGGGCGTATTTCATCTCGATTTCCGGCCAGGGCGGCTCCGAGTACGACAACTGGAGCCGGGCCGAGTACGAGCTGCGCAACGGGATCGTCGCCTGACGCTCGGGTGCGCTGGTTCTCGCCGCAAAGTTCTTATTGACGAACTGCTGACCGCACAGCTTCATCGTCGAAACCGCGCTTCAGGTATCTGGGTCTGCCCGCGCAGGCCGTGGCGCCTGAAGCGCGGTTGTATTTTTCGCCTCTCGACAGCGTGGTGCGGATCGGTATAATTTCCACCCTGATTCGACCCCCTCGCCCAGGTGGCGGAATTGGCAGACGCACTACTTTGAGGTGGTAGCGCCCACAAGGCGTGCAGGTTCAAGTCCTGTCCTGGGCATCACGAAGGCGATCCTTATCGGGTCGCCTTCTTCTTTTCTCCCTTCTCATAACTCGATCACCGGTCAGTAGGTGGATCGGTCGTTGTCACTGAAGATGGAATGTCCGGTGTCAAGCCCGTGACAGTCAAGCCCGTGCAGTCCTTTACGCGCCCGGCCTTCCCGTATAATCTACCCCTCCCGTAAAATCCAAGGACAGGTTGCATGAGCATTTTGATCAACAAGCGCACGAAGGTTATTTGTCAGGGCATCACCGGCTCGGCCGGGGCCTTTCACACCAAGGGCTGCCTCGAATACGGCACCAAGATGGTCGGCGGCATCACCCCCGGCAAAGGCGGCCAGAAGGACGCCAACGGCCTGCCCATCTTCGACACCGTCCAGCAGGCCGTCGACGCCACCGGCGCCAACGCCACCATGATCTTCGTCCCGCCGCCCTTCGCGGCCGACGCCATCATGGAAGCGGCCGACGCGGGCATCAAGGTCATCGTCGCCATCACCGAGGGCGTCCCGGTGCTGGATATGGTGAAGGTCAAAGCCTATCTGCGCGACAAGCCCAAATGCGTTCTTATCGGACCCAACTGCCCCGGCATCATCACCCCCGGCGAATGCAAGATCGGCATCATGCCCGGCTACATCCACAAGCCGGCCAAGGAAGCCACCAGCGGCAAGAAGGTCGGCATCATCTCCCGTTCGGGCACGCTGACCTACGAGGCCGTCTGGCAATGCACCACGCGGAACATCGGCCAGACCACCTGCGTCGGCATCGGCGGCGACCCGGTGAAAGGCCTGAACTTCAACGACGCCCTGGATCTGTTTAACCGCGACAACGACACCGACGCGATCATCATGATCGGCGAGATCGGCGGCAGCGACGAAGAGAAGGCCGCCGAGTTCATCCACCAATATGTGAAGAAGCCGGTCGTGGCGTTCATCGCCGGCCGGACGGCCCCCCCGGGCCGCCGCATGGGCCACGCCGGCGCCATCATCAGCGGCGGCGAAGGCTCGGCCGAGACGAAAATCGCCGCGCTGAAGGCGGCCGGAATCGCCGTCGCCGACAGCCCGGCGACCATCGGCCATGAGATCGCGAAGGTGCTGGGCGTGGAGGGATGAGAATAGATGGATCACGACCAGTTATTCAAGTCCCTGATACATGAGTTTTTTGTTGAACTGGTGGATCTCGCCGCGCCGGAGCTTGCCGCTCAGATCGAGCGGTCAAGCGTGGAGTTTCTCGATCCCGAGGTCTTCTTCCGGACGGCCGCCGGTGATCGGCAGCAGGCCGATGTCGTGGTCA
>CAIXAY010000158.1 GCA_903917505.1 uncultured beta proteobacterium
GGCCGCCTGCGTATATTCGATAACACTCGTCCGACGCATAAATTGATCCACCGTCAAACCGGCGACCGCCGCGCCAGCGCCGCCAGTCGGCAGGGTGTGACTCGGACCGGCAATGTAATCACCAACAACAGTCGGCGACCACGGCCCGAGGAAAATCGCTCCGGCTGTTGTCATCTTCTTCGCCACGTTGCCCGGATTTTTTGCCATGATTTCTAGGTGCTCCGGCGCAAAGCGATTGGCAATTTCGACTGCCTGCGCAAGATTCCTGGCCAGCACGCACACCGCACCCTTCGCCAGCGCGCGTTCGGTCAGCGCTGAACGTGGCAGTCTCGCCTGCTGGCGTTTGACCTCAGTCGTTACCTCGTCAAAAACACGCCGGGAAGTCGCGACCAGCCAGACGCGTTCTTCGCCGCTGCCGTGTTCAGCTTGGGCTAGCATGTCAGCGGCAACAAATCGCGGGTCGGCAGTGTCGTCGGCAATGACGACGAGGTCAGCGAACGCGAAGTGAAAGTGGGCGTGGTCAACCGGGTGTCGGCGCAAATCCTCTCCGGTCTCGAAGCCGGCGAGAAGGTGGTGATCGGCAGCAAGTTGCCGGCCGCAGGCGCAGCGGCTGCGCCGGGATCGACCGGCAGTTCGCTGGTACAAAGTGCGCCGCGGACCGGCGGCCGTCCGTGATCGCCAGCCTGAGCCCGGCGCCGGCTGCGCCCGCGGAAATCGCCGATGCAGCGCCGGCGGCGGCACAGCCGCTGATCGAACTCTCGGATGTCACCAAGACTTACCGCAGCGGCGAAATCGACGTCGAAGTGCTGCACGGGATCAGCCTGAAAATCTTTCCCGGAGAATTCGTCGCCATCATCGGCGCCTCGGGATCGGGCAAGACGACGCTGATGAACATTCTCGGCTGTCTCGACCGGCCGAGCACCGGCAGCTACCACTTCATGGGCAAGGATGTCTCCGGCTTCGCCCGCGACGAGCTGGCGCGGCTGCGGCGCGAAGCCTTCGGCTTCGTCTTCCAGAGCTACAACCTGATCGGCACCGCGTCGGCGCAGGAGAACGTCGAAGTGCCGGCGGTCTACTCCGGCATGACGCCGCGCGACCGGCACGCGCGGGCCATCGAATTGCTCGGCTCGCTCGGCCTTGGCGAGCGCCTCGCACACCGGCCCAGCCAGCTCTCCGGCGGCCAGCAACAGCGTGTCTCGATTGCCCGCGCGCTGATGAACGGCGGGCGCATCGTGCTCGCCGACGAACCGACCGGCGCACTCGACAAGAAGAGCGGCAGCGAAGTCATGGCCCTGTTGAAGGACCTGTCGCGCCGCGGCCATACGGTGATCCTGATCACCCATGCCGCCGACATCGCGGCGCAGGCGCAGCGCCAGATCGAGATCAGCGACGGGCGCATCGTCAGCGACGCCGCGGCGCCGCAGTCTGCGCCGGCGAGCGCGCGGGCGCCCGATCCCTCGCCCCTGCCGGTCGGCGGAGCCGCGCAGGAGGAGGGCGGCGCCTCGCTGCTCGGCGGCGCTCTCGAAGCCGCGAAGACAGCGGTGCGGGCGTTGCGCGCCAACCTGTTCCGCACCGTGCTCACGCTGCTCGGCATCGTCA
>CAIXAY010000159.1 GCA_903917505.1 uncultured beta proteobacterium
CCGATAGCGGCGAAGTCGAAATCGGCACGACGGTCAAGCTCGCTTACGTCGACCAGAGCCGCGACTGCCTCGACGGCAACAAGACCGTCTTCGAGGAAATTTCGGGCGGCTCGGACCTGCTCACCGTCGGCAAGTACGAAACCCCGGCGCGCGCTTATATCGGCCGTTTCAACTTCAAGGGATCGGACCAGCAGAAATTCGTGGGGACGCTGTCCGGCGGCGAGCGCGGCCGGCTGCACATGGCCAAGACGCTGATCGCCGGCGGCAACGTGCTGCTGCTCGACGAGCCGTCGAACGACCTCGACGTCGAAACGCTGCGCGCGCTAGAGGATGCGCTGCTCGAATTCGGCGGCAGCGTCATGGTCATCTCGCACGACCGCTGGTTCCTCGACCGCATCTGCACGCACATCCTGGCTTGCGAAGGCGACTCGCAATGGAGCTTTTTCGCCGGCAACTACCACGAGTACGAGGAAGACAAGGTGCGCCGCCTTGGCGAAGAAGGCGCCAAACCGAAGCGCATCCGCTACCGGCCGATCACGCGCTGAGCATCAATTCAATAAAGTTAACCACAACGAACACAACGGGCACGACGCAAGATCAATTGTTTCGATCCGGGGAAGAGGCTGATCACTCCCCGTCGTCGTTCCGGCGAAAGCCGGAATCCAGCAGGCGAGATTCTCTTCGTATTCGTTGTGATCGTCGTGTTCGTTGTGGTTAATTGTTTTTCCGAGTTAGCCCGTCGCCCAATGAAAAGACCCGCAGTTCGAAAACGGCGGGTCTTTTATTTTTCCCCGAAAGCCGGATCAAACCGGCCATCGGTGGATGCTTTGCGGCCTGCCGCCCGAGGGGCGGCAAGCCTTCAATCAGTGCTCTGCGCGCAGGCTGGCGGCAAAAGCCGCTTCCATGCTTTCCGGAAACTGGAACTGGGCGAAGGCGCGGTGAATCTGCGCTTCGTTGCCGTCGGTGCCGTGGAAACGGATGCCGAGCGGGCGGCCGTTCGAGGCCAGCGTCGAGAAGGCATAACGCCAGCGCTGGACTTCGGCAAGGCGCTCGCGCAATTCGAGTTCGTTGCTGATCGCTACGCCGGCTTGTTTCAATGAATCCAGGAACTCGTCGAAGGATTCGGTACTCAGACTGCCCATGTTCAACTCCGTTTGGTTCGGTGGAAGCCCACCATGAGCCTAATAACGCGCCTTCCGACAAGCGGTTGACACGAGCCGTGCAATTACGGATGAAGCTTTCGCATCAATGACTTACAATGGCAAGCCCTGCCCCAGATCGCCTCCATGACCCCAGAAACCAGCCCCGGACCCAGCCGCCTCGAACTACTCGCCCCGGCGCGGAACGCCGAATTCGGCATCGAGGCCATCATTCACGGCGCCGACGCGGTCTATATCGGCGGCCCCGCTTTCGGCGCCCGTGCCAATGCCGGCAACTCGGTCGCCGACATCGCGCGGCTGGCAAGCCATGCGCACCGCTACAACGCGCGGGTTCTCGTCGCGCTCAACACCATCGTCAAGGAAGACGAACTCGAGGACGCCCGGGCGCTGGTCTGGCAGGTCTATGAGGCCGGTGCCGACGCGCTGATCGTGCAGGACATGGGCCTGCTCGAACTCGATCTGCCGCCGATTCAGTTGCACGCCAGCACCCAGGCGGACATCCGCAGCCTGGCCAAGGTGCGTTTTCTCGAGGATGTGGGCTTTTCGCAGATGGTGCTGGCACGCGAACTGTCGCTGGCGCAGATCGCGAACATTGCTGCGCAGACGAGCGCGACCCTCGAATTTTTCGTGCACGGCTCGCTGTGCGTGAGCTACAGCGGCCTGTGCAACCTGAGCCACGCCCAGACAGGGCGCAGCGCCAATCGCGGCGATTGCTCGCAGCCCTGCCGCCTGCCCTACTCGCTCGCTGACCAGGACGGCGCTGTCATCGCCGCCGACAAGCACCTGCTCTCGCTCAAGGACAACGATCAGAGCGCCAACCTGCGCGCGCTGATCGGCGCCGGGATCCGTTCGTTCAAGATCGAAGGGCGGCTGAAAGACCTCGCCTACGTCAAGAACATCACCGCGCATTACCGCCGGCAGCTCGACGAAATCATCGCTGAATCGCAGTCCTTGCGCCGCAGTTCATCCGGTTCGAGCACCTTCTTCTTCACGCCGCAAGCCGACAGGACCTTCAACCGCGGCGCGACCGATTATTTCGTCAATGATCGCCGGGTCGATATCGGCGCCTTCGAATCGCCGAAATTCGTCGGCGCGGAAATTGGCAAGGTCACCCGCCTGGCGCGCGACAGCTTCGTGGTCAGCAGCAAGGCGCCGCTGCATAATGGCGATGGCATAAGCTATTTCGACGCCCATGGCGAGCTCGCCGGCCTGCGCATCAACCGCGCCGAGCCCGCGAGTCCGGGCTACCGTCTCTTTCCGCTGCTCGGCACGGCGGAATTGCCCGGCGACCTGCAGGTGGGCACGACGATCTATCGCAATCGCGACCAGGAATTCGAACGCCAGCTCGAAAAGCCGTCGGCCGAGCGACGAATCTCCCTGCAGCTGCGGCTTGCCGAGACTCCGGACGGCTTTGCGCTGCATCTGACCGACGACGCAGGGATCAGCGCCGTTTCGCGCTTGTCATGCGAAAAGCAGGTCGCGAAAAATCCAGAGGCCGCCTTGAAAACATTGCGCGAGAACCTCGGCAAGCTTGGCGCGACGATCTACAGCGTCGGCTCGCTTGAACTTGCCATCAGCGAACCTTGGTTCATTGCCGCGTCGGCGATCAACACCCTGCGCCGCGACGCCGTCGCCGCGCTCGACAGCGCGCGCGCCGCCGCGTGGCAGCGGCCGCCGCGGCGCGCGCCCGTCGTGCCGCCCGTGCCTTATCCCGAGGACACGTTGAGCTATCTGGGCAACGTCGCCAACAGCAAGGCCCGGGCTTTTTACGAAAAGCACGGTGTCAGCGTGATGGCGCCGGCCTACGAGTGCCACGAGGAAAGAGGCGAGGTGTCGCTGATGATCACCAAGCACTGCCTGCGCTACAGCTTCAATCTCTGTCCCAAGCAGGTCAAGGGCATCCGTCCCGATCCGCTGATTCTGATGAACGGCAACGAAAAGCTCACGCTGCGCTTTGATTGCAAGCCATGCGAAATGCATGTCATCGGCAAGCTCCGGAAAAACCGGACGATAACGCTGGTAGCAAAGTAGTGCCCGCGGC
>CAIXAY010000160.1 GCA_903917505.1 uncultured beta proteobacterium
GCCGCATACGCGACGGCGTTGCCCGCCAGGCGCGCCAATATCTGGCGCGCCGCCGCGAGGCTCTTGGGCTGCGCCAGCGCGACGACCTCCAGTTCCATCCAGAAATCGGTCAGCGGGCCGGGGCTCGCCATCGCCGCCGCATCCTCGCCGCCGGTGAGAAGGCCAAGCGCATCGCTCAAGCCATCGAACAGCCGCGGCGACAAGATCCGCTCGTCCGGCAAAACCAGCAGGCCGGCGCGCAGGGTCAGCAGATGCCCGGCGAGGTTGCCGCTGTCGACGGTCGAGACGTAAAGCGGCAACAAGGGCTGCAGGTTCTGCGTGTCATACCAGTTGTAGAAGTGCCCGCGGTAACGCTCCATGGCATCGAGCGTGGACAGCGTATTTGTCGTGCGCTGGACGAGCTGCCCAGTCGTGATATAACCGAAATCGTAGGCGCTGAGGTTGGCCAGCAGGGCCAGCCCGATATTGGTCGGCGAAGTGCGATGGGCCACCGCCGCACCGCGATATTCCTGGAAATTGTCCGGCGGCAGCCAATGGTCTTCGGCGCTGACGAAAGTCTCGAAGAATGCCCAGATGCGGCGCGCCAGGGCGCGCAGGAAAAAGAGCTGCTCAGCGGTCAGCGCTGCCACGCGGCGCGCCAGCGGACGACTGATCCACCAGGCGATGGCCGGTGCGGCAAACCACAGCAAGAGGACCGGCAGCGCCATCCCCAGCACATGCGGGGCCTTTTCCTCGAGCATGAGCGCGAAGCCAGCGGCGAGCGCCGGCGCGATCCACATCGACCGGCAATTCGCGACGAACGCATTGCGTGCGCGGGCGGCCAGCGCAGTTTCCGCATCGCTCGACGGATTCCACTCGAGCAGCCGTTTGTGCGAGACGCGCATCCGCCAGGCGGTGCGCAAAATGGCGTCGAGGCTGAAGAAGGCTTCGTAAGGAAGACAGGCCAATTCAAACGCTGCCTGCATGAAGCGCCGCGCGGCCGAGTGGCCGACGGCGGCCAGGTGCTGCGTCAGCAGCACTTCGTCGGGCTTGCGCAGCAGTTCAACCAGGGAAACGAGCATGGCGGGAATCAGCACAATGCCGATTACCGACAGGGTCCACAACCGGGCCGAAGCGACGAAGGTCCAACCGAGCAGGAACAGCAGGGTCAGCGCCACCGGCACCAGGCTGCGCCGCAAATTGTCGATCAGCTTCCATTGCGACAGGATCGAGAGTGGATTACCTGAGCGCGTGCCGTCGAATGCCGGAACGTCACGCCGCAACCAGCCGGCCAGTTGCCAGTCGCCGCGTATCCAGCGGTGGCGGCGGCTCACGTCCGCGTCATAGCGCGCCGGATAGTCCTCGAACAAATTCACGTCGCTGAGCAGCCCGGCGCGGGCATAACAGCCTTCGAGCAGGTCATGGCTGAGGATGGCGTTTTCCGGGAAGCAGCCGCCCAGCGTCTGCTCGAAGGCATCGACGTCATAGATGCCCTTGCCGATGAAGGAGCCCTCGTCGAAAACGTCCTGATAGACATCCGA
>CAIXAY010000161.1 GCA_903917505.1 uncultured beta proteobacterium
CAGCCTGACGGCATTCCTGGCGGCGCTCGACCGCTATTCGCTCGAGCAGCAGCGGCCGATCACCGTGCCGCTGCTGCGCGAAGTCCTGCAGGCGCCGCTCGGCCTCTGAAAGATTCCGACCCCATGCAACTTGCCCTGTTCGATCTCGACAACACCCTGCTGCACGGCGACAGCGACTACGAGTGGACGCAGCACCTCGTCGACCAGGGGGTCGTCGACCGCGACTATTTCGAGCAGCGCAACGACGAATTCTATTCGCAGTACAAGGCCGGCATCCTGAACATCGACGAGTTTCTCGATTTCCAGTTGCAGCCGCTTTCGCAATACACGCGCGAACAGCTCGACGCCTGGCACGCCGATTTCATGGCCAGGCGCGTGCTGCCGATGCTCAGCGCCCAGGCGCGCCAACTCGTCAAGCGCCACCGCGACCACGGCGACCTGTGCGCGCTGGTGACCGCGACCAATTCCTTCGTCACCGGCCCGATCTGCCGCGAACTTGATATCCCGCACCTGATCGCCACCGTCCCGGCCCAGGAGAACGGCCGCTTCACCGGCAAGCCGCGCGGCACGCCGGCGTTCCGCGAAGGCAAGGTCGAGCGCGTCGAGGCCTGGCTCGAAGCGCAGGGGCTGCACTGGAATTCCTTCGCGCGCAGCTGGTTCTACAGCGATTCCCTGAACGACCTGCCGCTGCTGCGCCTGGTCAGCGATCCGGTCGCCGTCGACCCCGATCCGACCTTGCGCGCCCATGCCGAGCAGGCCGGCTGGCCGATCCTCAACCTGCACGCCGCGGATGCCGCCTGAGATGCTCCGCCAGCGCGCCCCTGGCGCAACATAAGAAGAAACGAGCGATGATCCGCAAATTCATATCCCGCATCCTCGGGCGCAAGTCGCCCGGCCTCCCCGGCGAACCGGCGATCATCGCCGCGAGCCGCCACGGCATTCGCCGCGACCAGATCAGCAACGGCAGCCGGCGCACCGTCGAGACCCTGCAGGAACATGGCTACAAGGCCTACGTGGTGGGCGGCGCGGTGCGCGACCTGCTGGCCGGCATCACCCCCAACGATTACGACGTCGCCACCAGCGCGACGCCCGAGCAGGTGCGCGCCTGCTTCCGCCGTTCGCGCATCATCGGACGCCGTTTCCAGATCGTGCATGTGCTGATGGGCGCCGAGACCATCGAGGTCACGACTTTCCGCGGCCATCACGAGGCCCAGCACGGCAGCAGCAAGGCGCAGACCGACGCCGAGGGCCGCGTGCTGCGCGACAACGTGTTCGGCAGCGAGAAGGAAGACGCGACGCGCCGCGACTTCACGGTCAACGCGCTGTACTTCGACCCGGCCTCGGAAACCATCGTCGATTATTACCACGGCGTCGCCGACCTCAAGCAGAAAACCCTGCGCATGATCGGCGACCCGAAGACCCGCTATCGCGAAGACCCGGTGCGCATGCTGCGCGCCGTGCGCCTCGCCGCCAAGCTCGGCCTCACCATCGACCCCGAAGCGCGGCGGCCGATCCGCGAACTCGCGAGCCTCGTCGAGAATATCCCACCGTCAAGGCTGTTCGACGAGATGCTGAAACTCCTGACCTCCGGCCATGCGGTCACCTGCCTCACCCAGCTGCGCGCCGAGGGTCTGCACCACGGGCTGTTGCCGCTGCTCGACGTGATTTTCGAGCAGCCGCGCGGCGAGCGCTTCGTCATGCTGGCGCTGGCCAATACCGACCGCCGCGTGCGCGAGGGCAAGCCGATCTCGCCCGGTTTCCTGTTCGCGACGCTGCTCTGGCAGGACGTGCTGACGCGCTGGGAAGCGATCCTCGCCGATGGCGATCGCGGTCTGGGGCGCATTCCGGCGCTGTTCGCGGCGATGGACGAAGTCCTCGAACTGCAGGCCGGCAAACTCGCCATCACCCGCCGCGTCGCCGGCGACATCAAGGACATCTGGGCGCTGCAGCCGCGTTTCGACCAGCGCTCGGGCAAGCGACCCTACGGCGTGCTCGAGCAGCCGCGCTTCAAGGCCGGTTACGATTTCCTGCTGCTGCGCGCTGAGGCGGGCGAAATCGAACAGGAGTTGGCGCAATGGTGGTCCGACTTCATGAACCGCGATGGCGAGGCGCGCGCGGCGATGCTGCTGCCGCCAGCGCCGGACGCCGCGAAAAAGCGCCGTCGGCGCCGGCGCAAGCCCGCAGCGGAAGGTCCCGGCGCCCCTTGAATCAGCCGATGCAGCCCGCCCCGCATCTTGCGTCGCACCTCACCTCGCATTTGGCTTATATCGCGCTCGGCGCCAATCTGGCCGACCCGCTCGCGCAGCTCAGCGCGGCCCTGGCGGCCTTGCGCAACTTGCCGCAATCGCGCCTGCTGCGCGCTTCCTCGCTCTATCGTACGGTGCCGGTCGGCATCCACGGCCAGCCGGATTTCATCAACGCCGTGGCCGCCGTCGAAACGACGCTCGCCCCGCAGGCGCTGCTCGCCGCGCTGTTCGCCGTCGAAGCGGCGTTCGGTCGCCGCCGCGATTTCCACCACGCGCCGCGCACCCTCGACCTCGATCTTCTGCTCTATGACGAAGAGATCATGGCGACGCCCGAGCTGACGCTGCCGCATCCGCGCATGCACCTGCGCGCCTTCGTCCTCGCGCCGCTGCTCGAAATCGCTCCGGACTGCCGCATCCCGGGCCGGGGACCAGCCGCCGCCTGGCTTCCGGCGGTCAGTATGCAGCGCATCAAAAGACTGGCACCATGACGCTTACCTTGATCCGGCAACCGGCAAATTGCCTCGCTCGCTCATGAAAAAAAATCTGCTCGAATCTGCACGTCATATCGTCGTCGAAGGGCCGATCGGCGTCGGCAAGACCAGTCTTGCGCGCCGCCTGGGCGAACACCTCGACGCCGACCTGCTGCTCGAACAGCCGGAGACCAATCCCTTTCTGTACCGCTTCTACCAGAACCAGGAGCGCTACGCGCTGCAGACGCAGCTGTTCTTCCTCTTTCACCGCCTCGACCAGTTGCGCGAACTCGCGCAGCGCGAACTTTTTCCGCGTTCCCCGGGCAGCGCGGTAGTCAGCGATTACCTGCTCGAGAAGGACCCGCTGTTCGCCAGCCTGACCCTGAGCGACGACGAGTACAGGCTCTACCGCCAGATCTACGACAGCGTTTCGCTGCAGAATCCGGTGACGCCGGATCTGGTGATCTACCTGCAGGCCAAGCCGGAAACGCTGATCGCACGCGTCAGGAAACGCGGCATCGAGATGGAGCGCAAGATCAGCGACGACTATCTGGTGCTGCTCGGCGAATCCTATACGCGCTTCTTCCACAACTACGATGCCGCGCCGGTGCTGGTCGTCAATTCCGAGAACCTCAATTTCGTCGACAAGGGCGATGACTTCCAATTGCTTGTCCAGCGCATCGCAGCCATGCGCGGGCACCGCGAATATTTCAATCGAGGGGATTAATTTCATGTCTGCACAGTCGTTTACGCGACGTCTCACCCATCTCGACCTGGCCAAGATGCGCGTCGCCGGCGAAAAGATCGCCATGCTGACCGCTTACGACGCGAGCTTCGCGCACGCCTGCGACGCCGCCGGCGTCGAATCGCTGCTGGTCGGCGATTCGCTGGGCATGGTGGTGCAGGGTCACGACTCGACGCTGCCGGTGACGGTCGCCGATATCGCCTATCACACCCGCGCCGTGGCGCGCGGCTGCGGGCGCCCGCTGCTCATCGCCGACCTGCCCTTCGGCAGTTACCAGGAAAGCCCGGTGCAGGCCTATCGCAACGCCGTGCTGCTGATGAGCGCCGGCGCGCAGATGGTCAAGCTCGAGGGCGGCAGCGAGATGGCCGAGACGACACACTTCCTGACCGCGCGCGGCATTCCGGTGTGCGCCCACGTCGGCCTGACGCCGCAATCGGTGCACCAGCTCGGCGGCTACCGTATCCAGGGCAAGGACGACGCCGGCGCGGCGAAGCTGATCGCCGACGCGCTCGCCCAGCAGGAGGCCGGCGCGACGCTGATCGTTCTCGAAGCCATTCCGGCGCCGCTCGGCGCCGAGGCTACGCGGCAACTGGCGATTCCGACGATCGGCATCGGCGCCGGCAAGGAATGCTCGGGACAGGTGCTGGTGCTGCACGACATGCTCGACATCAGCCCCGGCAAGAAAGCCCGCTTCGTGCGGAATTTCATGGCCGGGCAAAGCGCTATCCCCGGCGCGCTCACCGCCTACGTCGCGGCCGTCAAGGACGGCAGCTTCCCCGGTCCGGAACATTGTTATTAAGGCCATGAACACCGAGAAAAAATTGATTACAGGCAGGCGCCGAATAAGCCGTCACACCGGCGAAAGCCGGTGTCCAGTGCCCAGGCCTGCTGGATTCCGGCTTTCGCCGGAATGATGATGTGGCTTGATCAGCACGTCCTGGATCTCTCCGCGTCGAAAGAATTTGAAAACATGCAAATCCATTCTGCCATTCCCGACCTGCGCGCGGCGCTGAAAGATCGCGGCTGCACCGTCTTCGTCCCGACCATGGGCAATCTGCATGAAGGGCATATCGCGCTGATGACGCAGGCGCGCGCGCTCGGCGACACGGTGGTGGCCAGCATCTTCGTCAATCGCCTGCAGTTCGGTCCGCACGAGGATTTCGACAAGTACCCGCGCACCTTCGCCGACGACTGCGCCAGGCTCACCGAAGCCGGCGTCGATTTCCTGTTCGCGCCGAACGAGAGCGACCTCTACCCCGAACCGCAGCAATACCAGGTCGACCCGCCGGAAATCCAGGACCAGCTCGAAGGCGAATTTCGTCCCGGCCACTTCCGCGGCGTCGCCACCGTCGTGCTCAAGCTGTTCAACATCGTGCAGCCGCAGACCGCGGTGTTCGGCAAGAAGGATTACCAGCAGCTGATGGTCCTGCGCAACATGACGCGGCAACTGGCGCTGCCGATTGAAATCATCGGCGGCGAAACCGTGCGCGCCGCCGACGGCCTCGCGCTGTCCTCGCGCAATGCCTACCTGACCCCGGCCGAGCGTGCGGAAGCGCCGCGCCTCAATCGCGTCTTGCGCGCGATTGCCGACGCCGTGCGCGCCGGCAATGCGAATTTCTCGCAACTCGAGCAGGCGGCGGCGGCCGAACTCGATGCGCACGGCTGGAAAACCGATTACGTCGCCGTTCGCCAGCAAAGCGACCTGCAGGCGCCGCAAGCTGGCAACGGCGAGCTCGTGGCCCTGGCCGCGAGCCGGCTCGGCGCGCCGCGGCTCATCGACAATGTCGAAATGCGCGTCGAGCCCCGGCCAGTATTTTCTAATCCAGATGTGAGCCTGAGCGCTGGCAGGGCTTGGTGTGGGTTGAAGGGTTGAAAGGGTCAGTGTAAGAGAAAGTGTTGGAAGTTGTCGGGGTGCGTTTTTGGTTTCGATTTTCAAAGCATGAA
>CAIXAY010000162.1 GCA_903917505.1 uncultured beta proteobacterium
CCGATCTCAGAACGAAGTCGAGCAGTCGAAGTACTATTTCGAGCACTCCAACGTCGAGATGCTGTTCCGTCATTTCTCCGACCACGAGTCCGAAGCCAAGCGCCTGATGGGGCTTTCCCTCGCGCTGCCGGCTTTCGAGCAGGTCATGAAGTGCTCGCACTGCTTCAACATGCTCGATGCGCACGGCGCCATCTCGGTCACCGAGCGCGCCGCCTATATCGGCCGCGTGCGCGCCCTGGCGCGCGAAGTGGCCCAGTCCTATTACAACTCGCGCGAAGCGCTGGGATTTCCGATGGGCAAGGCAGCCGCTGCGGGAGAAGCGAAATGAACGAGACCTTGCTGATCGAGTTGCGCACCGAAGAGTTGCCGCCGAAATCGCTCAAAGCCCTGTCCGAATCGTTCGCCGCTTCAGTTTTCGCCGCGCTCAAGGAACAGGCTTTCACCGCGCCGGACAGCATCTGCACGGCTTACGCGACACCGCGGCGCCTGGCGCTCACGGTGACCGGCATCGCCGCGCAGCAGCGCGACCGCATCATCGAGAAAAAAGGCCCGGCGGTGGCCAGCGGCCTCGATGCCGCCGGCAAGCCGAGCAAGGCGCTCGAAGGCTTCATGCGCTCGGCCGGCGTCGCTTTCGCCGACCTGAAGCGCGAGGCTGACGCCAAGGGCGAATATTTCGTCGCGCGCAGTGAAAAGAAGGGCGAAAGTCTCGATGCGCATCTGGCCGACATCGTCGCGCTGGCGCTCAAGAAGCTGCCGATCCAGAAGCTGATGCGCTGGGGCGATACCGATTACCAGTTCGTCCGCCCGGTGCACGGCCTGATCCTGTTGCACGGCAATCGCGTCATCGCCGGCGAAATGTTCGGCCTCCCAAGCGGCAAACGCACGCTCGGCCACCGCTTTCTCTCGAGCGGCGGAATCGTCGTCGACGCGGCGCAGGATTACGCTGCGAGACTTTTGGCCGGCAAGGTCATCGTCTCGTTCGCCGAACGGCGCGCTTCGATTGCCGCGCAGCTCGACGCGCAGGCCGCCAGGCTAGGCGCCCGCCTCAATCCGGCCGAAGGACTCCTCGACGAAGTCACTGCGCTGGTCGAATGGCCGGCCGTCTATGTCGGCGAATTCGAAGTCGAGTACCTCGAAGTGCCGCAGGAATGCCTGATCCTGACCATGCAGCAGAACCAGAAGTATTTCCCGCTGCTCGACGGCGCCGGCAAACTGCTCAACAAGTTCCTGATCGTCTCCAACATGGAAGTCGCCGATCCGCGCCACATCGTCGCCGGCAATGCCCGCGTCGTTCGCCCGCGCCTCTCGGACGCCCGCTTCTTCTACAACCAGGACCGCAAGCAGACGCTCGCTTCGCGCGTCGAGAAACTGGGGAGCATCGTTTACCACAACAAGCTCGGCACGCTCCTGCAGCGCTCCGAGCGGCTCGCAGTTCTGGCCCGGAAAATAGCGTTGCGCCTAGGCGCCGACGGCGAACTCGCCGCGCGCGCCGCGCTTCTCGCCAAGGCCGACCTGTCCACCGACATGGTCGGCGAATTCCCCGAGCTGCAGGGCATCATGGGCCGCTACTACGCGCTGCACGACGGCGAAAACGCGGCCGTGGCGGACGCCGTGCAGGCCCATTACCAGCCGCGCTTTTCCGGCGAAGCGCTGCCGCAGGGCAGCACCGCCTGCGCCGCCGCGCTCGCCGACAAGCTCGACGCCCTCGTCGGTTTCTTCGGCATCGGCCAGGTGCCGACCGGCGACAAGGATCCTTTCGGCCTGCGCCGCGCCGCGCTCGGCGTGCTGCGCATCCTGATGGAAACGCCCTTGCCGCTCGATCTGCGCGAGTTGCTCAAAGACGCGGGCGCCGGCTTCCCGCCCGGCCTGCTCGCCTTGCCTGAAGGCGTCCCGGTGCAGCTCGAGGACTTCTTCTTCGAGCGCCTGCGCGGCTTGCTGCGCGAAGCGGGCCATGCCCAGGATGTGATCGAAGCGGTGCTGGCGCAAAGGCCTTCCCGCATCGACCTCGTTCCCGCCAAACTCGCCGCCGTGCGCGATTTCCTGCTACTGCCGGAAGCGCTGGCGCTGGCCGCGGCCAACAAGCGCATCGGCAATATCCTCAAGAAAGCCGAAGGCGCGGTCCCCGCGCCTGCCGCCAGGCTGCTCGTCGAGGACGCCGAGAAGGCGCTTTACGCCCGTGTAGAGGCGCTGGCCCCGGTCGTCAAGGCGCATGTCGCCCGCCAGGGCTATGCCGACGCGCTTAAAGCACTGGCGTCGGTGCGCGCCGAAGTCGATCAATTTTTTGACAAGGTGATGGTCAACGTCGATGATTCAGGTTTACGCGACAATCGTCTTGGCCTGCTCAAGGCGCTGTATGATCAACTCAACGCAGTAGCCGACATTTCGAAACTGGGCGTATGAAACTCGTTATCCTCGATCGCGACGGCGTCATCAACTACGATTCCGAGCATTTCGTCAAATCGCCGGCCGAGTGGAAAGCCATGCCGGGCAGCCTCGAGGCCATCGCCAAGCTGAACCAGGCCGGCTATCACGTGGTCGTCGCCACCAACCAGTCGGGCATCGGCCGCGGCCTCTTTGACATGGACACGCTCAACGCCATGCACAGCAAGATGCACCGCGCCGTGCAGGCGGTCGGCGGGCGCATCGACGCGGTGTTCTACTGCCCGCACTCGGCCGACACCAACTGCAATTGCCGTAAACCGAGGCCCGGCATGTTCGAGCGCATCAGTTCCTGCTACAACATCAGCTTGAGCGGCGTCTTCGCCGTCGGCGATTCGCAGCGCGACCTGGAGGCCGCCGCCGCGGCGGGCGCGCAGCCCGTGCTGGTCCTGACCGGCAAGGGCGAGGCGACGCGCGCCGAGAACGACATCCCCGAAGGCACGCTGGTCTTCGCCGATCTCACCGCGGTCGCCGAGCACCTGCTGCGTTCATGACCGCACTGCTCCGCTCGCTGCTCTTCGCCCCGCTCTCCATCCTGATCACGGCACCCGCCGCCCTCCTCGTCTGCATCGCTTACCCGATGCGCCTGCGCTTTGCGATCATCGCCGTCTGGCACCACCTGTTCATGGCGCTGTGCGGCACGGTGCTCGGCCTGCACTACCGGGTCGTCGGCCGCGAGAACATCCCGGCCAGGCCGTCGGTGATCCTCTCCAAGCACCAGTCGGCCTGGGAGACGGTGGCGCTGCAGGCGATCTTTCCGCCGCTCGTCTTCGTGCTCAAGAAATCCCTGATGATGATTCCCTTCCTCGGCTGGGCCTTCATCGCCGTCAGGATGATCTCGATCGACCGGCAAGCCGGCAAGGACGCGCTGCGCCAGGTCATCGACCAGGGCCGCGAGCGGCTCGGCGCCGGCTACTGGGTGGTGATCTTTCCCGAAGGCACGCGCATCGCGCCCGGACAAAGCCGCCGCTTCAAGGCCGGCGGCGCGCACTTGGCGGTCAATGCCGGCGTGCTTGCCGTGCCGGTGGCGCACAATGCCGGCGAGTTCTGGGCCCGGAATGCCTTCGTCAAGAAGCCGGGGCTGATCACGGTCAGCATCGGCCCGCCGATCGACCCGGCGGGGAAAAGCGCCGACGAAGTCACGACGCTCGCCGAGCAATGGATAGAAGCCGAGATGCGCCGCATTTCGCCGCACTGTTACACCGACCATGCCGTGGCAAGCTGAACTGCCGCTCGGCGACGAGAAGCCGCTCGCCGCCGATGAGACGCCGCGCAGCATCGCCCTCGGCGACCGCATCGTCCCCTACGTCTTGCGCCGCGCCCGGCGCCGCACCATCGCCCTTTCGATAGATCAGCGCGGCCTGCGCGTCGGCGCGCCGCGCCGCGCGTCGCTGGCCGAAGTCGAGGCGCTGATCCTGAAGCACAGCGACTGGGTAGCAAAAAAGCTCGACGAATGGCGCAGCCGGCGCCGGCCGGAAGCGCTGAAGATCGCCGACGGCATGCAGGTGCCGCTACTCGGCGCGCAGCTCATTGTCCGCCTCGCGCTCGGAAGCAACCGCGTGCTGTGGAACGAGCAAGGCGGCCCGGACGCGTTGCCGGTACTGACCCTGCTGCTGCGCGCGCCGGCCGACGCTCGGCGCGTGCTCGAAAAAGCCCTGCGCGAAAAAGCGCGCGCCCTGTTCGCCGAACGCCTCGCGCATTACGCGCAGCAACTCGGCGTCGCGGTGCCCGCGCTGACGCTCTCCGCCGCGCGCATGCGCTGGGGCAGTTGCAGTTCGCGTACCGGAATTCGCCTCAACTGGCGGCTGATTCATTTTCCGCTGCGCATCATCGACTACGTCGTCGCGCACGAACTCGCCCACCTGCGCCAGATGAACCACAGCAAGCGTTTCTGGGCCGTCGTCGAAGGGCTTTGTCCCGACTACAAGGCGGCGCGCGACACGCTCAAGGAGCTTGCCGCGCACTGCCCGCAGTGGTGAGCCGGGTTCAGAAGACGAGCGTGCGCCACTCGGCGTCGAGCGTTCTACCGACGAAGGCCGTCGCGCCGGCGTCGCCGTGCTCGATCTCGATGACGATTCCCGGCGGGAATTGCGCGCGCGCCATCGAACAGGCGTAGAAACGCACGCCCAGCGCTGCGGCTTCCTGCATGAAGGCCTGGAGCGACTTGCCGCCGCTCGTCAGCGCCTGTTCGGCAACGCCTTGCTCGAGCAGCCTGACCGACTTTCCGGCAAAATGGATTTCCACCTCGGCATCGAGCGCCGCCGCGGCCATCGCGTAGACGAAAGGTGCTGCACAAAGGTCGGGCTGTTCGGCGTTGGCCGCCCACAGCAGGATGGCCAGACGGTTCATGGTTCGCATTGTTCGATCACCGCTTCCGGTTCGATCGCCCTGATGTGGGCGATATAGGCCGCGGCATCGACCAGTGCGCCGCTTTCCTGCGGCCAGGCCAGCGCCCGGCAGCGGACCATCCAGCCGGCTTGGTACGGATCGTCATTGATGATGCGCGGGTGTTCTTCGGCGGCTTCGTTGATCGCCAGCAATTCGACCGAGAGCGGCGAATGCACCGCCAGCACGGTCTTCGAACTTTCGACGGTACCGAGTCCCCGACCGG
Organism: uncultured beta proteobacterium; assembly: GCA_903917505.1. Next base: position 5,051 of record CAIXAY010000162.1, read on the forward strand.
AGGACACCATGGCACCGCGCGGCTTGGCGGTGAAAGCGATCAGTTCGCCGGCGAGGAACAGCCCGAAACTGGTAGCGCCGATCAGCACCTCATCCCCGGCGCGCCGCACCCACATATCGCTGCGCGCATCGTAAAGGCGGTCGGCAGGGATGCTGCCGCGAAACGGCGTATAAGCCATCAGGGCAAATCGGGCGAAAGCGGACGCCTGACTGTTGCCGCGAAGGCTTGCGGTTCGAGGGCATGAAAGCTGTTACCCATGCCCCGAGAAACAGTGCTTGCCCGCCGACCGCCCGAAGAAATGTCTGTGCTATTGCTCACGAGAAAGGTCTATCACTCTTCTTCGCAAATAATGCCAAAAGCACGGCAAGAAAAAACCGGCCACTTCAGCTGGCCAGGTTCATTGCGCAGCAACGGCGCCC
>CAIXAY010000163.1 GCA_903917505.1 uncultured beta proteobacterium
ATGTCCGCATCCTTGGCCTGCTTGGCGTACATCTCGCGCTGGGCTTGCTGGAAGCCCTCGCTCATGACCTTGGCGTAGCCGCCGCCGCCCGAGCCTTCTTCCTCGTATTCGACCTTGACGAATTCACCGCCCAGCGACTTGACCTGGTCGGCCACTTCGGCGCGAGTATCGTTGGCGCGCACGATCGCGCCCAGGTTGGCGGCGGTACCGATCGCCGCCAGGCCGGCGACGCCGGCACCGGCGATGAACACCTTGGCCGGCGGGACCTTGCCCGCGGCGGTGATCTGGCCGTTGAAGAAGCGGCCGAAGGCGTTGGCCGCTTCGATGACGGCGCGATAGCCGCTGATGCCGGCCATCGAGGTGAGCGCGTCCATTTTCTGGGCACGCGAGAGCTGGCGCGGCAATGAATCGATGGCCAGGACGGTTGCTTTCTTGGCCGCGAGCTGCTTGAGAAGTTCCGGATTCTGCGCCGGCCAGATAAAGGAAACCAGCGTGCCGCCTTCGCGCATCAGGCCGACCTCGTCGCTGCTCGGGCCGCGTACCTTGTACACGATGTCGGACCCGGCCCAGAGCTTGGCCGCGCCGTCGATAATCTCTGCACCCGCGGTGCGATAGACGTCGTCGCCGAAATTCGCCGCGTCGCCGGCGCCTGATTCAACGGCGACCTTGAAACCCAGCTTGATCAATTTCTCGACGACGTCGGGAACGGTCGCGACGCGCTTCTCGCCCGCAAAGACCTCTCGTGGTATTCCGATAGTCAGTGGCATTCAGTTCTCCATCACTTGTTTCGTATTAATAAATGCGATCACGTTGTCACGCGATCGTCTCTACCCGCAAACGCAAAGTGCAGCGAAGTCGTGAATGGAAGCGGGCAGCGGAGGGCACTCTGCTCGGTCCAGGATTCGCGTTCTTGGTGACGGCCGGGAGCTCTTCTTGACCGTAGTCCTCGAAGCCGGGGCGCGTATTTTAGCATGCGCCCCGCGCCGCAGACGAACAGAGTTGCGTCGCGCCGGCCGTCCAGGCCCCGACCCGACGCACTGCTTTGGTGCCCTTTCCGGGTTTGAACCCCAGGAAAATAGAGGTATACTCAGCGGCTGCGCACTGAACCGATAAGCTGGCTGTATTGCCAGCTTTTTTGACGTTTGGTGTATTGATATTCGAAATGAAGTTTCAGTTTTCTTGAGGATGCGCGCGTGAACGATTCGGCTGTACCCGAGCGGCAGGGCTTATACGATCCTGCCAACGAGCACGACGCCTGCGGCGTCGGTTTTGTCGCGCACATCAAAGGCCAGAAGAGCCACTCGATCATCCAGCAGGGTCTGCAGATCCTGAAGAACCTGGACCATAGAGGCGCCGTCGGCGCCGATCCGCTGATGGGCGACGGCGCCGGCATCCTGATCCAGATTCCCGACGCTTATCTGCGCGCCGTGATGGCCGACCAGGGCATCGTTCTGCCGCGCCCCGGCGACTATGGCATCGGCATGGTCTTCCTGCCGAAGGAATCGGCTTCGCGCCTGGCCTGCCAGGAAGAGATCGAGCGTGCCGTGATTTCCGAGGGTCAGGTCATCCTCGGCTGGCGCGACGTTCCGGTCGATCACACGATGCCGATGTCGCCGGCGGTGCGTTCGCGCGAGCCGATCATCCGCCAGATCTTCATCGGCCGCGGCCCCGACGTCATGGTGACCGATTCGCTCGAGCGCAAGCTCTATGTCATCCGCCGCCGCGCCGCCAACGCCATCCGCGCGCTGGGCTTGAAGCACAGCAAGGAGTTCTACCAGCCGTCGATGTCGGCGCGCACCATCGTCTACAAGGGCCTGCTGCTTGCCGACCAGGTCGGCGAGTATTACGCCGACCTCAAGGACCCGCGCTGCGTCTCGGCGCTGGCGCTGGTGCACCAGCGCTTCTCGACCAACACCTTCCCGACCTGGCACCTCGCCCACCCCTTCCGCATGATCGCCCACAACGGCGAGATCAACACCCTGCGCGGCAATTACAACTGGATGCGCGCGCGCGAAAAAGGCACCTCGTCGCCGCTGCTCGGCGCCGACCTCGACAAGATCTGGCCGCTGATGTATCCGGGCCAGTCCGACTCGGCCTCCTTCGACAACGCACTCGAACTCCTCGTCATGGGCGGCTATTCGCTGGCGCACGCGATGATGATGCTGATCCCCGAAGCCTGGGAATCGCACACGCTGATGGACGACAAGCGCCGCGCTTTCTACGAATACCAC
>CAIXAY010000164.1 GCA_903917505.1 uncultured beta proteobacterium
AGGCTGTCAATGGTCGGCGCTTCGGCGGCGAGCGCCGCTTCGAGGCTGTCCTTGACCGCCAGCAATTCGCTGGCGAAGCGCTCGATGGCAAACTTCGACGCCTTGCTGATGTCTTCCTGCGCACGGCGGCGAATGTTTTCGCTTTCGGCCTTGGCGCGCAGCCAGGCGTCGTGATGTTCCTCGGCCTTGAGCTCGGCCTCGCGGATTCGCTCTTCCGGGGTGCTGTCCGTGGCGGCTTCCGCGCTCGCGGCCAGCGACTCGAGGGTCGGGTCGATACTTGTTTCTTTGTCTTGCTCTTGCATAATGGGTGGTCTCCGGGAAAACTTCGCCTAACTTGGGGCGGATTGGACGAATTCAAGCGCTTTTTCCAAGTTTTTTGCTCCGGCGCAAATAATTGCGCTGCACTGGCGCGTTCTGCTGCTAGGATTTCACTCTGGCAGATGGCTTGCTCATCGACGGGTTTGGCATGGCGGAAACAATCGGCAAATACGAAATCATCCGCGTCCTCGGCAAGGGCGCGACGGCGATCGTCTATCTTGCGCGCGACCCGGACACGGATCTCGAGGTGGCGGTCAAGCTGATCCGTTTCGGCGACGAGAACGCCGCCATGTCGCGGCGGCTGCGCAAGCTCTTCCAGACCGAGGACGGGATCGGCCGGCGCCTCGACCACCCGAACATCGTCAAGATTTACGATGCCCACATCGAGGCCGACCAGGCCTATCTGGTCATGGAGTTCATCGACGGCACGCCGCTCGACCAGTACTGCGCGATCAACCGCCTGCTGCCCATGCATCGCGTCATCGGCATCATTTTCAAGTGCTGCCTGGCGCTCGACCACGCCTTCCGGCAGGGCGTCGTGCATAGAGACATCAAGCCGGCCAACATTCTGATCGACAAGGACGACAATCCGAAGATCACCGATTTCGGCCTGGCGCTCAATCTGCACAAGGACATGAACAAGGATTCGACCTTCGTGATGGGCGTTGGCTCGCCGGCCTACATGTCGCCCGAGCAGATCAAGAACTACCCGCTCAACCAGAAGACCGACCTCTATTCGCTCGGCGTCCTGCTCTTCCAGTTGCTGACCGGGCGCCTGCCGTTTCGCGCGAGCAATCAGGGCGCGCTGGTCTATAAGATTGTCAATGCCGACACGCCGTCGGTGTGCGCCTTGAATCCCAACCTGCCGGCCGGCCTCGACCCGATCCTGAACAAGGCGCTCGAGAAGGATCTGTACAGCCGCTACCGCAATGGCGCCGAATTCGCCAAGGATCTGTCGACGGTCCGCTACCAGATGCTCGACGAGGATTCGACGCAGCAGGACACCACGCATTTCGAACGCCTGCGCAAGCTCGAGTTTTTCACCGAGTTCGAGGACATCGAGTTGTGGGAGGTGCTGCGCATCAGCGTCTGGCGCGAGGTCGCCGAGAAAGTCGTGCTGATCCGCGAAGGCGACAAGAACCGCATCTTCGGCGTCCTCGTCACGGGTTTCGTCGAAGTCTCGGTCGAAGGCAAATCGATTTGCCGCCTCGCCGCCGGCGAGGTCGTCGGCGAAAT
>CAIXAY010000165.1 GCA_903917505.1 uncultured beta proteobacterium
ATTGCCTCAAGGAGAGATCATGGTTAATCCCGCTTACAACTTGCCCGACGCCCTCGGCCATTTCGGCCCCTACGGCGGCATCTTCGTCGCCGAAACGCTGATCCCGGCGCTCGAAGAATTGAAAGAAGCCTATGCACTGGCCCGGCGCGACCCCGCCTTCATCGCCGAATTCGCAAGCGATTTGAAGCATTACGTCGGCCGCCCGAGCCCGATTTACCACGCCGAGCGCTGGTCGAAAATACTCGGCGGCGCGCAGATCTATCTGAAGCGCGAAGACCTGAACCACACCGGCGCGCACAAGATCAACAACTGCATCGGCCAGGCCATGCTCGCCCGGCGCATGGGCAAGCCGCGCATCATCGCCGAAACCGGTGCCGGCCAGCATGGCGTCGCCGCGGCCACAGTGGCCGCGCGCTACGGCATGGAATGCGTCGTGTACATGGGGTCCGAGGACATCCGGCGCCAGGCCGCCAACGTCTATCGCATGAAGCTGCTCGGGGCCTCTGTGGTGCCGGTCGAGAGCGGGTCGAAGACGCTCAAGGATGCGCTTAACGAAGCGATGCGCGACTGGGTGACCAATATCTCGAACACCTTTTACATTATCGGCACGGTCGCAGGTCCGCATCCCTATCCGATGATGGTGCGCGATTTCCAGGCGGTGATCGGCCAGGAAGCCATCGTGCAGATGCAGGAACAGTGCGAACGGCAGCCCGACGCGGTGATCGCCTGCGTCGGCGGCGGCTCTAATGCCATGGGCATTTTCCATCCCTACATTCCGCACGCGGATGTGCGGCTGATCGGCGTCGAAGCGGCGGGTGACGGAATCGAGACCGGGCGCCATGCGGCGTCGCTGACCGCCGGCCAGCCCGGTGTGCTGCACGGCAACCGCACTTACCTCCTGCAGGACGCGAACGGCCAGATCATCGAGACGCACTCGATTTCGGCCGGCCTCGATTACCCCGGCGTCGGGCCCGAACACGCCTGGCTCAAGGACAGCGGCCGGGCCGAGTACGTGACCATCACCGATGCCGAAGCGCTCGAAGCTTTCCACAAGCTGTGCCGGCTCGAAGGCATCATTCCGGCGCTCGAATCGAGCCACGCGATCGCCTACGCCGCCAAGCTCGCGCCGACCTTGCCGAAAGACAAGATCCTGCTGGTCAATCTGTCGGGCCGCGGTGACAAGGACATGCACACCGTCGCCGAAAAATCGGGGATCACCTTCTAATGTCAAAAATTAAAACCACATTCGCGCGCCTGCAGGCGCAAGGGCGCAAGGCGCTGATTCCCTTCATCACCGCCGGCGACCCGAGCCCGGCATTGACCGTAGACCTGATGCATACGCTGGTCGAAGCGGGATCCGACATCATCGAACTCGGTGTTCCCTTTTCCGATCCGATGGCCGACGGGCCGACCATACAGCGCGCTTCCGAGCGCGCCCTGAAGCTCGGCGTCAGCCTGCGCCAGGTGCTCGCCATGGTCGCGAGCTTCCGCAGCAGGAATCGGGAGACGCCGGTCGTGCTGATGGGCTACGCCAATCCGATCGAGGCCATCGGCGTCGAGGCCTTTGCCGCCGCGGCGAGTTCAGCCGGTGTTGACGGCGTGCTGGTCGTCGATTATCCGCCCGAGGAGGGCGTCGCTTTCGCGCAGGCCATGCGCGCCAATTCGCTCGATCCGATCTTCCTGCTCGCGCCGACCTCGACGCCCGAGCGCATCGCGCAGGTCGCGGCGCTGGCGAGCGGCTACGTCTACTACGTCTCGCTCAAGGGCGTCACCGGTTCGGCGCAACTCGACGTCGCCGCGGTCGCCGCGCGCATTCCCGAGATCCGCGCCAGCGCGGGCGTTCCGGTCGGCGTCGGCTTCGGCATCCGCGACGCGGCGACGGCCGGCTCGGTCGCCGCGGTCGCCGATGCGGTGGTCGTCGGCAGCCGGATCATCGAAGAGATCGAACAATCGCCCGAGGGCGAAGTCTGCGCTCGAGTAGGCGCGCTGGTTGCCGAACTGCGGCGCGGTATTGACGCGGCCGTCGCATTGGCGGATGTTAAACGCTAGGCATCGCACCGCCAAGGCAGCGAGTTCTGCTGCGCGATCTTGAAACCCTTTTGTCGCTTGGTGATCTTGCTGTCCTGGTGCTTTGCCTTTTCTTCTTGAGTGAAGGAATTTCATGAGCTGGCTCAACAAACTGCTGCCGCCGAAAATCAAGCGCAATGTCGGCGGCATCGCGCGCAAGTCGACTTTGCCCGAAGGCCTGTGGAGCAAATGCCCGTCGTGCGAAGCGGTGCTCTACGCCACCGATCTCGAGAAGAACTTCAACGTCTGCCCGAAATGCGCGCACCACAATCGCGTCGACGCGCGGGCGCGGATCGAACTGCTGCTCGACGCCGAGGGACGCTTTGAAATCGGCGCCGAAGTCCTGCCGGTCGACGCGCTGAAGTTCAAGGACAGCCGCCGCTACGCCGAACGCTTGAAGGACGCCGCCGAGACGACCGGCGAAACCGACGCGATGGTGGTGATGCAGGGCGCGCTCAAGAACCTGCCCGTCGTCGTCGCCGTTTTCGAATTCGGCTTCATGGGCGGTTCGATGGGCTCGGTGCTCGGCGAGCGTTTCGTGCGCGGCGTTCAGGCCGCGGTCGAGCAGCGCCTGCCGTTCATCTGCATCACGGCCTCCGGCGGCGCGCGCATGCAGGAGGGCCTGTTCTCGCTGATGCAAATGGCCAAGACTTCGGCCGCGCTGACCAAGCTCTCGGAAGCGGGATTGCCCTTCATCTCGATTCTCACCGATCCGACCATGGGCGGCGTCTCGGCGTCGTTCGCGTTTATCGGCGATGTCGTGATCGCCGAGCCGGGCGCGCTGATCGGCTTCGCCGGCCCGCGCGTCATCGAACAGACGGTCCGCCAGACCCTGCCCGAAGGTTTTCAGCGCGCCGAGTTCCTGATGGAGAAAGGCGCCATCGACATGATTATCGATCGCCGCGAAATGAAAGACCGGCTGGCGAAAATTCTCGCTTTGCTGCAGAGGCTGCCAGCCGCCGCTTGAGCGGCAATTGGCAAAGCAAGATCCCGATCAATTTCTAACGCATACCTAAAATAACAGGAAAGAAAATAATGAGATTCAACATTGCGAATCTGGCCGGTGATGGCGTCGGTCCGGAGGTTCTTCAGGAAGGCGTCAAGGTCCTGCGCGCTGCGCAGCAGGCGGTCGGGGGATTCGAGCTCGAGTTTCAGAATTACGCGGTCGGCGCGAACTGCTATCTCAAGACTGGCTCCGCCCTGAGCGAAGCGGTCTTCCAGGAATGCAGGAAAGCCGATGCAATTTTCATGGGCGCGATCGGCATTCCCGGCGTTGTCGATGCGCATGGCACCGAAGTGACCGGGCACGTGATGTTCAAGCTGCGCTTCGACCTCGAACTCTTCGCCGGCGTGCGCCCGATCAAGCTCTACCCGGGGGTCCGCTCGGGATTGGCCGACAAGAGCGCCATCGATTTCGTCGTCCTGCGCGAGAACTGCGAGGGCCTGTTCGCTTCCTACGGCGGCGGCACCTACACCTATGACGAAGTCGCCACCGACACCATGGTGATCACGCGCAAGGGCTCGGAGCGCTTGTTCGACTACGCCTTCGAGCTGGCGAAAGAGCGCAACGGCCGCGTCCTCGACGGCAAGAAAATGGTCACCTGCAGCGCCAAGTGGAACGTCTTTCGCTCCTTCGCGTTCTTCAAGAAGATTTTCGACGAGATCGCCGACAAGTACGAAGGCCAGGTGCAGCGCGATTACGCGATCATCGACGCGCTGACCTTGTGGATGGTGCAGCAGCCCGAGAATTTCGATGTCATCGTCACCGAAAACATGTTCGGCGACATCATTTCGGACATGGCGGCCGGCTTTGTCGGCGGCATGGGCATGGCGCCGTCGGGCGACATCGGGGTCAGGCACGCGATGTTCCAGCCTTCGCATGGAACCGCGCCGACCATCGCCGGCAAGGGCATCGCCAACCCGACTGCGGCGATCCTGTCCGGCAGAATGATGCTCGAGTGGCTCGGCGAGCAGCACCGGAACGACGCCGCGAAGACGGCTGCGGGGCTCGTCGAGAAAGCGGTCACCGCGACCCTTGCGCAAGGCATCAAGACCAGCGATATCGGCGGCAGTTCGTCAACCGTGGCGTTCGGAGACGCGGTCGTCGCCTCGCTCAGGAAACTGGCGGCGTAGGGCATCGCTTATGCCGTGGCGGTGGTTGACGGTTCTGAAAGTTCTGTCGGCGAGCGCCTTGTTATCGGCGACGTTCGCGCTGCCGGCGCTGGCCGATACCACCGCGATCAAGGTCGGCGTGGCGCAGAACATGGATGCGCAACTGCTGACGCCGGACGGGGCTGGCCCTTTCCCCGCGCTGTTGCTGCTGCACACCAGCGGCGGTCTGCAAGCCGCCGACCTGGAATACGCGAAGCGGCTGGTCGATAAGGGCTACGTGGTTCTGGTGCCTGCTTTTCTTGATGCCTATGGCATACGGGCGAGGACGCGCCAATTGGCCTTCACCGGTTCGGCGCAGCCGATCTACGCGGACCTCGTCGCCAGCCTCGAACAGCTAAGAGGCAACGCCAAGGTCAAGGCGGACAAGCTCGGCGCAATCGGATTTTCGAACGGCGGCTATTTCGCGCTCTGGCTCGCCGCCACCGGCCGGGTGCGGGCCGGGATTTCCTATTACGGCGCATTGACCCGCGCCGGCACCGACCGCTCGCTGAGTCGGTTCCAGCAGGCTTTCAGCGCAACCAGTTCGCCGGTTCTGGTCCTGCACGGGGATAGCGATTCCACCGTGCCGGTGGCAAAGGCGCGCGAACTGGATGCGATCCTGCGCGGCGCGGGGACGCCGCACGAGGTGCACACCTATGCCGATGCCGAACATCGCTTCGATCGCGATCAGGGCGCCGCCAATGCGGCGGCCGCAGCGGATGCGTGGCAGCGCAGCCTGTCCTTCTTGCGCCGGCATCTTGGCGATGAATAAGGCGGCGGTCTCGACACAATCCCCACAGCGGCCGGGTTCCTGTTGTCTGGATCTCAGGTGCCCGGCAGCTGGCCGGCAGCGCCGCCGATTTCGCGCCCGCGCCGCCAGGCGGCCGGGGGTGTCCCGACGATGCGCTTGAAGGCGCGCGCGAACGCCGCTTCGGAATCGTAGCCGACGTCGAGCGCGATTGCCGCGACCGTGGCGCGCGTCTCCAGCAGCAGGCGCGCCGCCGCCTGCATGCGCCACTGCGCGAGGTACTGCATCGGCGGCACGCCGATCAAATCGACGAAGCGTTCGTGCAGGGCCGAGCGCGACAGGCCGATGCGCCGTCCGAGTTCGTCGATGCTCCAGTCCTGCGCCGGCTGGTCGTGCAGCAGCGCCAGCGCGTTGCCGACGAAGCGGTCGCGCAGGCCGGCGATCCAGCCATTGCTGTGCAGCGGCAACTGGTCGGCGTAGCGCCGCACGGCGTCGACGAACATCATTTCGCTCATGCGCGCCAGCATGACTTCCGCCCCCGGGCGCGGCGCGTGCGATTCGGCGACCGCATGCCGCATGAAATTCACGATCCACCCGTCCGCGTCGCCGGCGCGCAGATGCAGGAGGCGCGGCAATGCGGCGATCAAGGGGTTGAAGGGGCGCAGATCGCAGCCGAGAAAGCCGCAGACGATGGTCGTCTCGGCATTGTTCTCGAGCGGCGCCGCGGGCAGGATATTCGGGCCGTTGTAAGCGACGCGCAGCGGCAGCGCGTTGCCCGCAATATCGGTGAACAAACCCGGATCGAGCGTGCCGCGCATTCCAGGCGTGCTCGACACGACATGCGCGTCGCCATGCGGGAAGACCACCACGTCGCCGGCTGACAGTTGCACCGACGATCCGTTGGGGATGGCAGCCCAGCAACTGCCCTTGACCACGGCGTGATACTCCATCACGTGGTCGACGCCGCGGATCAGCAAGGGTGCGATCTCCTTGGCCGGCGGCGCCTCGGCGGCCCACTCGCCGTCGCCGTTGACATAGAAGAACACGGCGCCGCGCAGGCGCACCGCGCGCAGCACGTCCGACAGCGTGTCCTGCGTCATCTCAGCACCGCCGCGGCATCTCGGTCAAGCCGGCAACTTGCGCATCCGGAAAAAAGGACGCATGAGCAAGTGCGAAAGACGCCGGGTCAATTTTCGCAGCGCCGCAAGCTAGAGAATTGATCCTGCCGCCGCGCTCAATCCGCGGCGATAACCTGTTCAACTTGTTTGCCGGAGGAGCCTCGTATGAATTCATTGACCTACCTCACGCTGGATAAGGATGTCCGACAAGTGCCTCAGTCGGAAGTCGACGCATTCGCTACTCAGATCCATGGCGGCGTAATAAGTGCCGCCGATCAATCCTATAACGAAGCGCGCCAGGTCTGGAACGCCGGCGTCGATCGCCGCCCGGCGCTGATCGCGCGCTGCCTGAGCGAGCGCGACGTGCAGGCCGGGGTGCGTTTCGCAGCCGCGCAGCGCATGCTGCTCAGCGTGCGCGGCGGCGGCCACCACATCGCCGGCAACGCCGTCGCCGAAGGCGGCCTGGTGATCGATCTCTCGGGCATGCGCACGGTCAGCGTAGACGCCGCGCAAAAAACCGCGCGCGTCGCCGCCGGCGCGCTGCTCGGCGACTTCGACCGCGCGGCGCAAGCGCACGGCCTGGCGACGCCGCTCGGCATCAACTCGACTACCGGCGTCGCCGGGCTGACGCTCGGCGGCGGTTTCGGCTGGCTGTCGAGGCGCTATGGAATGAGCATCGACAACCTGCTCGGCGTCACCGTCGTGACGGCCGACGGCGGCGTGCGCGTCGCTTCGGCGAGCACGGAACCCGAGTTGTTCTGGGCGCTGCGCGGCGGCGGCGGCAACTTCGGCGTGGCGACCTCGTTCGACTTCCGCCTGCATCCGGTCGGCCCCGAGGTCTATGCCGGCCTCGTCGTCTACCCGTTTGCGCAGGCGCACCAGGTGCTGCGTGCGTGGCGCGACTTCACGGTTGGCGCGCCCGACGAACTCGCCGTCTGGACCGTCCTGCGCAAGGCGCCGCCGCTGCCCTTCCTGCCGGCGTCGGCGCACGGCAGCGAGGTCGTGGTCTTCGCCCTGGTGTACAGCGGCGAGATCGAAGCCGGCCAGCGCGCTGCCGCGCCGGTGCTGCAGTTCGGCGATGCGCTCGGCAATGCCCTGGGGCCGACGCCCTACGCGGGCTTCCAGACCGCTTTCGATCCGCTGCTCACGCCCGGGCATCGCAACTACTGGAAGTCGCACAGCTTCAGCGTCTTGAGCGACGCGGCGCTCGACGTCGTCATCGACGCGGCGGGCCGCCTGCCGACCCCGGAGTGCGAGCTGTTCATCGCCCAGCTCGGCGGCGCGATGGCGCGCGTCAAGCCGGCCGACACGGCCTACGTCGGCCGCGATGCGCACTACATCATGAACCTGCACGGCCGCAGTCCCGACGCGCGCGACGACGAGGCGGTGCGGGCCTGGGCGCGCAAGGCCTTTCAGGACGCGGCGCCGTTCGCCACCGGCAGCGGCTACGTGAACTTCCTGACCGACGACGAAGCCGAGCGGGTGGTCGCCAGTTACGGCGCCAACTACCCGCGCCTGCAGGCCTTGAAGCGGCGCTTCGACCCGGACAACCTGTTCCGCATGAACCTCAACATCGCGCCGCAGCGGGGGGTCGGATCATGAGCCAGCTGGATAGCTGTGGTTACGCGATCTCGGGTGCCGACGCCGTCGCCGCCGAAACTTACGAACGCGCGCTCGCCGCCTTCCAGTCCTGGCGCAGCGGCGTCGAATCGCCGCTGGCGCTGGCGCTGCGGCAAGCGCCGGCCTTCGTCATGGCGCACGTGCTGCATGCCTACCAGCGGCTGAGCAGCCGCGACCCGGTGATCGCGCACTCGACGCGTGCGCTGCTGGCGCGTGCCGCAAGCCTGCCGGCCAACGAGCGCGAAGGCTTGCACCTGGCGGCAATCGCCGCCGTGCTCGCCGACGATTACGAAGGGGCCAAGACAATCTTCGGCGAATTGCTCAGCCGTTATCCGCGCGACGTGCTGGCGCTGCAGGAGGCGCATGCCTTCGATTACCTGACCGGCGATGTCGCGCGCCTGCACGACCGCGTGGCCAGGGTACTGCCGGCATGGAGCGCGGATCTGCCGGGCTACCATGCCGTGCTGGCAATGCATGCCTTCAGCCTCGAGGAGTGCGGCCGTTTCGAGCGCGCCGAAGCGGCCGCGCGCGCGGCGCTGGACTTGGACGCGCGCGACGCGCGCGCGCACCACGTGATGGCCCACGTCTTCGAAATGACCGAGTGCCCGGACGCGGGCGAGCGCTGGCTGAACGCGCACAGCGACGCCTGGAGCCAGGCTACGGTCGTCGCCACGCACTGCTGGTGGCACCTGGGCCTCTTCCACCTGGCGCAAGGCCGCTTCGATGGCGCACTGGCGCTCTACGACCAGCGTCTGCGCGCCGGATCGCCCAAGGCGATTGCCGACCGGATCGATGCCACGGCCTTGTTGTGGCGCTTGCACTTCCGTGCCGGCGACACCGGCGATCGTTGGGCCGAACTCGCCCGCGTCTGGGCGCCGCACATCGACGACCGCTTCTGCAGCTTCAACGATATGCACGCGATGCTGGCCTTCGTCGGCGCACAGGACTGGGATAGCGCGCATCGCCTCGAGCGCGCGCTGGCTGCCGCGCAGTCGTCGCCGACGCGCCACGGCGCAACGACGCGCCAGGTCGGCCTGCCCGCATGCCGCGCGCTGCTGGCCTTCGGCCGCGGCGACGATGAGCGCGCGATTGACCTGCTCTCCGCTCTGCCGGCCCTGGCCCATCGCCTGGGCGGCAGTCACGCGCAACGCGACGTGTTGAACTTTACGCTGCGCCAGGCGCTAGAGCGCCTGGGTCGGCGAAGCGCTCCGCGCCGCTCGCAAACGCACGTCCACTCGCCATTGGCTTATGGCGTCGCTACCTAGGACAAACAGCCAAGAACGGCCCTGTGACCGGGTTTCAAGGTGCTCGGCCACCAGGGTTCGGCTTGGCGCGGCCAGAGGCCGGGGGCGCTGCATTCCCGCTTCGGCGCTACCGCGGTTGCGGGCGAGCTGGCCGGACACGGATGGCCGATCTTGCCAAGGTGCGCCACCGGTTGCACCCTGACGGAAAGGCATTAATGCATTATTTTATGGCGCATTGACTTGGCAACCGCGAGGAAATCACCATGGCTATCCTGACCGTTACCGCACGCGGGCAAGTCACGTTCAGAAAAGACGTGCTGCAACACC
>CAIXAY010000166.1 GCA_903917505.1 uncultured beta proteobacterium
CCGGAACGACGTGGCAGCGCTTTAGCAGCACTTCCAAGTCAGCTGCCCGGCACGAGGAATATCCAGACGAACAGATTCTGCCCCTGCGATTCGGCCAGTTGCGCAAGTTCAGCGAGTTCAGTCAGCTGCACCAGGACGTCTTCGGGATTCCACTCATCGCCCTCGAACTCTTCGCTTTCGGCCAATTCGGCGGCGACGCTTTCCAGCGTGTCTTCGTCGAGCGCCGCGAGTTTTTCGAGCAGTTCGTCGGCGATGCGCAGAACGATGGTTTCACTTTCGGAGACATACACCGGTTCGTAGAGGTCGAGCGCCCGCTGCATCGAATCGCCGGTCAGCAGGCAGTGCAGCGTCGCCACCTTGAGCGTATCCAGGCCGGGCGCTTCGATGCCGCTCCACTCGTCGAGCGGGCACTCGGATTCGCCGATCGCCGTGTATTCATCTTCTTCGGCAGCGATGATGTTGGTCATGATGTCCATTATTTATGTCCCCCAGTAAAACCTATTGAACAGGATGTCATGGTTACGAATTTTAGCTGAATCAGCGCCAGCGAACAGTACCCCCTTGACGGCAGCGAAACCATTTCTGCCGCGCGCAGCCTGAACTCAAGAGACGGGTTGAACTCACGCGGCATGACCCGTATGCTTTGGCAAGGCGCAAATAGACGGGAAAGCAATGAAACAGACAGCACCGGCAGCAGGAACGGTTTACCTCGTCGGCAGCGGCCCCGGGGCGCTCGACCTCATGACCGTGCGCGCGACGCGGCTGGTCGGCGAAGCCGATGCCATCGTGCATGACCATCTGGTCGCCGAGGGCGTGCTCGGCCTGGCGCGCAGCGACGCGCAAATCATCAGCGTCGGCAAGAAGGCATCGAAGCACACCGTGCCGCAGGACGAACTCAATCTGCTGCTGGTGCAACTCGCGCGCGAAGGCAAGAGCGTCGTGCGCCTGAAGGGTGGCGACCCCTTCATCTTCGGCCGCGGCGGCGAAGAAATCGAGACGCTGTGCGAATTCGGCATACCCTTCGAGGTCGTTCCCGGCGTCACTGCTGCCGCCGGCTGCGCGGCCTACGCCGGCATTCCGCTGACGCACCGCGACCACGCGCAAACGGTGAGCTTTGCCACCGGCCATCTCAAGGACGGCAGCGTCAACCTCGATTGGCAAGCGCTGGCGCGGCCGCGGCAAACCGTGGTTTTCTACATGGGCATCGGCGGCATCGCCGAGATCTGCCGGCAGATGATCGCGCACGGCCTGCCGGCGACGCATCCGGCCGCCGTGGTGCAAAGCGGCAGCACCGAGCGACAGCGGGTGCTCACCGCCGACCTTGCAACGCTGCCGGCCAAGGTCAGCGAAGCCGGCATCACCTCGCCGGCGCTGATCATCGTCGGCACGGTCGTCCGCCTGCACGACAAGCTCGCCTGGTATGACCCGAGGCCGCCAAGAGGCCGGCGCAAGGCGCGCTTGCCCTGACTCACACCTTGAGGCAGGATGAACGCCCCAATGACAATCAATACAGGGCAGTGACATGGACCTCAAGTTGAACGACAAGGTGGCGATCATCACCGGCGCGAGCCGCGGCATCGGGCGCGCGATCGCCCAGGTACTTTCCGCCGAGGGCATGCGCCTGGTCATCGCCGCGCGCTCCGCCGAAGGGCTCGAGGCGGTCAGGAAATCGTGCCCGACCGAAGTCGCCACGGTGGCGATCGACCTGCGCGACCCGGACGCCGCGCAGCGCGTGATCGCCATTGCCGTGGAGAAATTCGGCGGCATTGATGTCCTGGTCAACAATGCCGGCGCGACCAAGCGCGGCGACTTTCTGCAACTCTCGGAAGACGACTGGCAGGACGGTTTCGCGCTCAAGTTCTACAGCACCGTGCGCTGCGCGCGCGCCGCCTGGCCCTTGTTGCAGGCGAGCCGCGGCACGATCGTCAATATCGTCGGCGTTGGCGGCCGCACGGGCACGGCGGAATTCGCGATCGGCGGCGCGGTCAATGCGGCGATGATGAATCTGACCAAGGTCCTCGCCGATCGCGGCATCAAGGACGGGATTCGCGTCAACGCGATCAATCCCGGCGACATCGAAACCGACCGGCTGATAAAGCGCACCGCGCAATTTGCCGCCGACCACCGGGTCTCGGTCGCCGAAGCGGCAGTGCAGATCGCCGCCAAGCAGGGCATCGCGCGATTCGGTCAGCCCGAAGAAATCGCCCGCGTCGTCGCTTTCCTGGCCTCGCCCATGGCCGCTTATTGCCAGGGGTCGATCATCGATGTCGACGGCGGCCGCACCAGGACGCTCTAGCGATATTTCATTGTCATTCCAGCGAAAGCCGGAATCTGACCGACGGGAATGCAGAGCCAGGTTTTTGGAGCACTACTGGGTCCCGGGCTCTGCACTTCCTTCGGTCGCTTTCGCCGGGACGACGTCTATTTCCAATTAAGGAAAGCGAGTCTCGGCAATCGCCGCGTCCTTGAGAATCCAATCCTCGAACGCGAGCACTCGCTCCAGGTGCGCACGATTCGGGTGCGAGGCCAGGAAATACGCGCGCGAAGTGCGCACGTGCAGGGACAGCGGCGCGACCAGGCGACCGGTGCGCAGATCGTCTTCGACGAAAGCGAACTGCGCCATCATCACGCCGAGTTCGTCGGTCGCGGCCTGGTAGGCGAGCGCCGCGTTCTCGAACTTCAAGCCGCTGTTGCCGTCGATGCCGATGTCGCCGGTCGCCGCCAGCCAGCTCGGCCAGTCGAGCGGCCGGTTGAGCGAACACAGCAGCACATGATTGGCCAGGTCTTCCGGCACGCTGAGCGGCGGGCTGATCGCCAGCAAGCCGGGCGCGCAGACCGGCAGCAGGACCTCGCCGAACAGCCGGCGATAGCCGGGGCCGGAAGGCGGCGCCGGCCAGGAGTAAATGCTGACGTCCACATCCTCGCGATCGAAATCAGCCGGTTCGTGCGAGGTCGTGATCTGCACGTCGACCTTCGGTTGCAGCGCGTGGAAACGAGCCAGGCGCGGCACCAGCCAGCGCATCGCGAAGGTCGGGGGCAGCTTGAGCCGCAGCCGTCTTTCGTCGGGATCGTCTTTCAATTGACGCGCGCCGGCTTCGATCTGATCGAGCGCGCTCTTCACCAGACGGAAATAGGTGCTGCCTTGCGTCGTGAGTTCGATGCCGCGGTGCACGCGCCGGAACA
>CAIXAY010000167.1 GCA_903917505.1 uncultured beta proteobacterium
AAGAAGTGCAATAAACCCAGATTGTCCATTGGGCGAAGTCTTGGGCAAAAATCCGTTCGTGGTGAGCCTGTCGAACCATGAACGGCCCTTCGACAGGCTCAGGGCGAACGGGTGTTGGGCTAATGGATTATCTGGGATAATCAGCAGTTCTTCTTTGCGATTGCTTCGCCTCTTTGCGTCTTTGCGTTGGATTCTGAATGTAAAAGCAATCAACCTGCTGCCTGATCCTTCGCGGTAAAATCTCTTTTTCCTTTGCCGCTTGCCATCATGTACCTCATCGCTCCCAGCATCCTTTCTGCTGACTTCACCCGGCTTGGCGAGGAAGTCGTCAACGTCATCGAATCCGGTGCCGACTGGATCCACTTCGACGTGATGGACAACCATTACGTGCCCAATCTGACCGTCGGTCCGCTGGTCTGCGCGGCGATCCGCCCCCTGACCCGGGCGATGATCGACGTGCATCTGATGGCCAAGCCGGTCGATCGCCTCATTCCCGACTTTGCCAGGGCCGGTGCCAATCTCATCAGCTTTCATCCCGAGGCTTCGCAGCATGTCGACCGCAGTCTCGCGCTGATCCGCGACAGCGGCTGCCAGTCCGGTCTGGTGTTCAATCCGGCAACGCCGCTCGACTACCTGGATTACGTGATGGACAAGCTCGACCTCGTCCTCCTGATGGGGGTCAATCCGGGCTTCGGCGGGCAGGACTTCATCCCGGCTACGCTGGCCAAGCTGCGTGC
Source organism: uncultured beta proteobacterium (assembly GCA_903917505.1). The sequence goes on from CAIXAY010000167.1 coordinate 738, forward strand.
GGCGCGTGCCCGGATCGATGCCTATCAACGCGCCAGCGGGCGCCGCATTCGCCTTGAGATCGACGGCGGCGTCAAGGTCGACAACATCGCCGAAATCGCCCGCGCCGGCGCCGATACCTTTGTCGCCGGCTCGGCCATCTATGGCGCCGGCCGGGATGGTGACCCGCATCGCTACGATGCGATCATCGCTGACCTGCGTGGCGAACTGGCCAAGGCCTGATGCTGTCCCTCTCCGTCGCCGAACCGCTGGCATTAAGCGCCGTCCTCTTTGATCTCGACGGCACCCTGCTCGATACCCTGCCGGATCTGCATGCGGCGGCCTGCGCCATGCGCCGCGATTTTGGTCTCCCGGATTTGCCTCTGGAGGCTATTCGCAGCTATGTCGGGCGCGGCATTCCCAACCTCGTCAAGCGCGTACTGGCCGCATCGCTCGACGTGGCGGACGAGGCCGCGCCACCACAGGCGGCGCTGGACAGTTTCCGCCGCCACTATGCCAGGGAAAACGGGCGCAATGTCCGCTGCTATCCCGGCGTGCGCGAGGGCCTGAAGGCGCTAAAGGCCAAGGGCCTGCCGATGGCGGTGATCACCAACAAGGCCGGCGCGTTTACCCTGCCCCTGCTCGAACAGACCGGACTCGCCGGCTATTTCGACGTGGTCGTCAGCGGCGACCTCCTGCCCAAAGCCAAGCCCGATCCGATGGCGCTAATCTGGGCCTGCGGCCGTCTCGGTGTTTCTCCGGCCGAGGCGCTGTTCATCGGCGATTCGATCAACGATTTTCTCGCCGGCCGCGCCGCCGGCTGCCACGTTTTCCTCCTGCCTTACGGCTACAACGAAGGCCGCGACGTGCAGGAACTCGATTGCGATGCTATAGTTCCCACTGTCGAATATGCCGCACAACGCATCAGGAACAGCAAAATCACCGTATGAAACCACTTCACCACAAGCTGCATCGGGAACCCGCATTCTGGGCGGAGGCGTGGCCCTGGCGTCCCTGCCGGTAGCCTCTGTCGCGTTCCGGCACGTCTGCTCGTGCCGTCTATCCTGATGCAGCAATTGCTTGTGGAGTTCCCATGACTGAAGCGAATTTCAATCGGCTGGCCGCTGAAGGCTATAACCGAATTCCCGTCACGCTTGAAACCTTTGCCGATCTCGACACCCCGCTCTCGATCTACCTCAAGCTGGCCAACGGCCCCTACACCTACCTGCTCGAATCGGTGCAGGGCGGCGAGCGCTTCGGCCGCTACTCGATCATCGGTCTGGCCAGTCCGACGCGCCTGGTCGTCACTGCCAACCAGGTGCTGGTGCTGACCGGCAACCGCATCGCCGAGCGCGAAGACGATACCAATCCGCTGGACTTCATCGGTCGCTACATGAAGCGTTTCCGTGCCGCGCCGTCGACCGGGCTGCCGCGCTTCTGCGGCGGTCTCGTCGGCTGTTTCGGCTACGACACCGTGCGCTATATCGAGACCCGGCTGACCTGCTCGGCCAAGGCCGACGAACTCGGCATTCCCGATATTGTGTTGCTGTTGTCCGAAGAAATAGCCGTCGTCGACAACCTCTCCGGCAAGCTCACGCTGGTCGTCTATGCCGAGCCGGGCGTTGCCGGGGCCTACCCGAAGGCGCAGGCGCGACTGAAGGAACTGCTGGCCCGATTGCGCGAACCGGCGAGTATTCCGGCAGAAACCCCGGGGTCATCGCAAGCCGCTGTCTCGCTGTCCGGTGAAGCGTCCTTCAAGCAGGCCGTGCTCAGGGCCAAACACTACATCACCGAAGGCGACATCATGCAGGTCGTCCTCTCGCAGCGCATGAGCAAGCCGTTTACGGCCAGTCCGCTGGCGCTCTATCGTTCGCTGCGCTCGCTCAACC
>CAIXAY010000168.1 GCA_903917505.1 uncultured beta proteobacterium
CTGACCATCGGCATCTGCTTCGGCATCTACTCGTCGGTCCTCGTCGCCAGCCCGCTGGTCATGTGGCTGGGCGTTTAGCGCGAACACTTCATCAAGCCGGTCAAGAAGATCGAAGGCGCCAACGACGAGGGCGCAGTAGTCTGAAGGCATAGATCGTCACACCGGCGCAAGCGACCGAAGGAAGTGCAAAGCCCGGTGTCAGGTGCGGCGTCTGGATTCCGGCTTGCGCCGGAATGACGTGCATCGTGTAGATTTCCTGTTACGCGCGCCACATCGGGCGCCCTGCCGAGGAGAATCGCATGGACGTAAAGCGCATCGCACTCTGGGATTTGCCGACGCGGATCTTTCACTGGGCCCTGGTCGTCCTCATCGTCGCCGCTTACATCACCGGCCAGATCGGCGGCGCGGTGATCGACTGGCATGCGCGCATCGGCCTGACCATACTCGGCCTCGTCGTCTTCCGCCTGGCCTGGGGCCTGATCGGCTCCACCCACGCGCGCTTCGCGAGTTTCTTCCCGACGCCGGCCACCGTGCGCGCTTACCTGCGCGGGCAATGGCGCGGCGTCGGCCACAACCCGCTCGGCGCCTTTTCGGTGTTCGGCATGCTGGCCCTGATCATCGTGCAATTTTGCACCGGCCTGTTCGCCAACGACGACATCGCTTTCGAAGGTCCGCTGGCCAAGCTGATCAGCAAGGAACTCTCCGACCGGCTGACCGGCATCCACATATTCTCGATCAATGTCCTGATCGCGCTGATCGTTCTGCACCTCGCGGCGATCACCTACTACGTCGGTTTCAAGAAAGACAACCTGATCAAGCCGATGCTCACCGGCTGGAAAGACGTCGAAGCCGGCGCCGGCGAATCGGCCAGCGGCGGCGGCGCAATCGCTTTCGTCATCGCGCTGGCGATCGCACTGGCGGCGGTCTATGCCGCCGCGGGCAAATGGTAGAGGTTTCCGGCCTTGGCGGCGCACTCGCTGCCACAGCATTTTCCGGTTTCGCGACGATCAATTGAGGTAAGATTATTGGTCGCAGTCTGGCGGAGCCGGGCAAAGCCCCGCCAAAATAAAATCAAATCGGAGGGAGCGCTATGCGCATCGTCGTGGCACCGGATTCGTACAAGGGCAGCGTCTCGGCATTGGGTGTGGCGCAGGCCATGGAACGCGGCATTCTGCAGGTGTTTCCGGACGCCGAAGTGCGCAAGGTTCCGATCGCCGACGGCGGCGAAGGCACGGTCGAAGCCCTGGTCAGCGCGACCGGCGGGCAGTTGCGCCAGGCCGCGGTCAGCGGTCCGCTCGGCGCGCCGCTGAGCGCGCAATGGGGCATCCTCGGCGACGGCAAGACGGCGGTCATCGAGATGGCCGCCGCTTCCGGCCTGCCATTGCTCAGCAAGGAACAGCGCGATCCGCTCAGCGCGACGACCTATGGCACGGGCGAGCTCATCCGCGCCGCGCTCGACGCCGGCCTGCGCAAGATCATCATCGGCATCGGCGGCAGCGCCACCAACGACGGCGGCAGCGGCATGGCGCGCGCGCTCGGCGCCCGTTTCCTGGATGCCGGCGGCAAGGAACTACCGCCCGGCGGCGCAGCCCTCGCCCGCCTGCAGCAGATCGACATGAAGGGCCTCGACGCTCGCCTGCTCGAAACGGAAATCATCGTTGCCTGCGACGTCGACAACCCGCTCTGTGGCGCGCGCGGCGCCTCCGCCGTTTTCGGGCCGCAAAAAGGCGCGACCCCGGCGATGGTCGCGCAGCTCGATGCGGCGCTCGCGCATTTTGCCGGTTGCGCGCGGCAGGCGACGGGACGCGATGTAGCCGAGCTGCCGGGCGCCGGCGCGGCCGGCGGCCTCGGTGCCGGCATGATGTTCTTCACGCCGGCGAAGCTGCGCCCCGGCGTCGAGATCGTCCTCGATGCGGTCAGCTTCGCCGAACTCGTCAAGGACGCCGCTTTCGTCATTACCGGCGAGGGCCGCACCGATTTCCAGACGGCTTTCGGCAAGGCGCCGGTCGGCGTCGCCAAGGTCGCCAAACAATTCAAGGTGCCGGTCTTCTGCCTGTCCGGCGGCCTCGGCGAAGGCGCCGACGACGTTCTGGCGCAGGGCATCGATGCCGTGCTGAGCATCTGCGACAAGCCCCTGACCCTGGAAGAATGCATGCTCGGCGGCGAGGCGCTGATCGCCTCCGCGGCGACGCGCCTGTGCCGCATCATCAAAGCCGTTCAGGCCTGACACGGCGTTATCCATCAAGCATGGTCGATGACCAGGAAAGGAGCGGGACAATCAGATAGCACTTCACGTTCGTAGAGCAATAATCGTTTTCTCGGCGTTCCATGCACTCGATGTCAAATCAAGCACAAGGGAGAGTTGAGCACTATGAAAACTGATGAAAGCTTTGAAACCAAGACCTACCACAAGGTAGATGTGCGGATCATTCCGTTCCTGTTCCTCTGTTATATCCTGGCCTATCTGGACCGGGTCAATGTCGGCTTCGCCAAGCTGCAGATGCTCAAGGACCTTTCGATGAGCGATGCGGCTTTCGCCACCGGCGCCGGCATCTTCTTCATCGGCTATTTCTTTTTCGAAGTTCCCAGCAACGTCCTCCTGAAGAAGTTCGGCGCCCGCATGTGGATCGCCCGGATCATGATCACCTGGGGCGTCGTTTCAGCATGCATGATGTTCGTCAAGGACGAATGGACCTTCTATGTCATGCGCTTCATCCTCGGCATCGCCGAGGCCGGCTTCTTCCCCGGCGTCATCTTTTATCTGACCCTGTGGTACCCGTCCAAACTCCGCTCGAGCCGAACCGCGTGGTTCGTCGCGGCGATCGCCGTCGCCGGCGTCATCGGCAATCCGATCTCCGGCTGGATCATGGACATGTTCTCCGGCGCCATGGGGCTGACCGGCTGGCAATGGCTGTTCCTCGGCGAAGGCATACCGTCGATCATCGTCGGTTTCTGGGTCATCTCCTACCTCGACAGCAGCATCGAAGAAGCCAAATGGCTGAGCGCCGAAGAGAAGTCCCTGCTGGCGGCGAATCTTGTCGCCGAAGATCAGCACAAGACCGAAGTCCACCTGTGGGACGCCTTCAAGAGCGGCAAAGTGTGGGTGCTGTGCGCCATTTATTTCACGCTGATGATCGGCCTCTACGGCATCGCCTTCTGGCTGCCGACCATCGTCAAGGCCTTCGGCATCCAGGGCTATCTCGGCGTCGGCCTGATCACCGCCATACCGTACGGGGTCGCGGTCGTCGGCATGCTCTTCCTCAGCCGCCATTCGGACCGGACCGGCGAGCGCCGCCTGCACTATGTCTTCAACGTCACCGCCGGCGCGGCGGGCCTGATTCTGAGCGGCGTCTTCGCCTCCAACCCGGTGCTGGCGATTATTTTCCTGTCGATCAGCACGCTCGGCGTGATCGGCTCGATGCCGCTGTTCTGGCCGCTGCCGTCGGCCTTCCTCGCCGGTACCGCCGCGGCGGCGGGCATCGGCATCGTCAATTCGGTCGGCAATCTCGGCGGTTATTTCGGGCCGAATGTGCCGGTGTGGGCCAAGCTGATTTCTGCCGATCCGTCCGCGGCCTTGTACATCATCGCGGCGATTCTGATGGTCGGCGCAGCCTTGACCTATTTCTTCATCCCGGCGTCCTTGCGCGTCAGGGTCGGCGAGCCGGTCGCTGAACCGGCGGTCACCTCAAGCCAGGGCTAACGATTCCCGCAAGGGGAAGCGAGGCAAGCAAAGGGGACGCGTGCTGCGCATCGCGTCCCCTTCTCATGAGCGCAGCCGATCCGGGCGCTGCGCGATTCAACGATCACTTGGCCTGGAAGGCGTCGTGGCAGCCCTTGCAGGTGCCGCCGGTCTTGCCGAACTGCGCCTTGACCGCCGCCGCGTCGCCGGTCGCCGCGACCTTGGCCAGTTCGTTGGTTTCGCGCAGGTAATTCATCGCCACCTCCTTGGCCTTGTCCGGCTGCTGGAAGTACTCGGGCTTGAGGTGCGTCTTGTCGCCCAGCGCGGCCATGTCGGTGCCCGGCGCGAACAACTCGCCGATGCCCGAGTTGGCTACTGCGGCGATGGCGTTGGCGGCGGCGACGACCTGGTCTTTGTTGTAAGTGCCTTCGACATTGGCCTTGATCTTGCTCATGTTCCACGACTGGAAGGCCATCCCCGCCTTGCGATACTTGACCGCATCGTCGGGTTTGAGCTGCGCAAATGCCGAAGAGGCCAGGCCGAGAATGACGATTGCGGCAATTATTTTCTTCATGGTTATCTCTCTTGGTTGGTTGAAATCGCTGTGGGCATACTCGAGGCAGAACGGAAGGCCCACCCAGACCATTCCTCGTCGCCCCGGATTGAATTTCCCACCCACGCTGCTTAGTCACCCGAAAGTCATAAGAAGTTTCAAACGGCGAACACGTGCTTTATGCGCAAGGTCTTCTTTTCCTCGATCAGGGCCAGCAGCCGGTCGATATTGGGATGCTTGCCGCGATGCGCGCGCGCATCGTCGCTGTGCTCGCCAAAGAGTTCGAGGCCCTTCTTCGCCGCGTCCGGCGTAATCGCCCCGTAAGTCTGTGCCAGGTGGTTATAGACGGCGAGCGAGCCCTGGCTGCCCGGCTTGTTCTCGATGACAGCGACAAGCTGGCCTTCGGCGTCGAGCAGATTGATCGCCGCCAGGTGCGAGATGCCCGGCAGCTTCTTCAGATTTTCGCTAAATTGCGGCATGTCTCAATTCCTCGTGGCCTTGCGATCAGATCCGCCGCGCGAGTTCGGCGGCCTTGCCGGTGTAATCCCACGGCGTCAGCTTGAGCAACTGATCCTTGGCCGCCTGCGGGATTTCCAGCGTCTGCACGAAGGCCTGCATGGCTTCGCGCGAAACGCGGTTGCCGCGCGTCAGTTCCTTGAGTTTCTCGTAAGGGTTGGCGATGCCGTAGCGGCGCATCACCGTCTGGATCGGCTCGGCGAGCA
>CAIXAY010000169.1 GCA_903917505.1 uncultured beta proteobacterium
GCCGGCGCTGCAAAAACGCATGATTCGCCTGGCGCGCGAAAAGAACAAGCTGGCGATCACCGCGACGCAGATGATGGAGTCGATGATCCACGCGCCGACGCCGACGCGCGCCGAAGTTTCCGACGTGGCCAACGCCGTGCTCGACGGCACCGACGCCGTGATGCTCTCGGCCGAAACGGCGGCCGGGCACTACCCCGTGGAAACCGTCGAAGCGATGGCGCGCATATGCCTCGCCGCGGAAAAGTCGATGATGATCACCCTCGATCGCGAATTTCTCGATCGTCATTTCACGCGCATCGACCAGTCGATCGCCATGGCCTCGCTGTTCGCCGCTTATCACCTTGACGTCAAGGCGGTCGCCGCGCTCACCGCGCACGGGTCGACGGCGCTGTGGCTGAGCCGCCTGAATTGTGGCATCCCGATTTTCGCGCTGACCCAGGACGCCGAGGCGCAGACCAGAATGACCCTGTTCCGCGAGGTTTTTCCGCTGCTCATCAAGGACATCGACGAGGACCACCACGTCATGCGTTACGAAGTCGAGCAGCGGCTGATCGAAGCCGGTGTCGTCGCCAAGGGCGATCTCTTCGTGCTCGCCTACGGCGCCCGCCGCGGCGTCACCGGCGGCACGAATACGCTGACCATCGTCCGTGTCGGCGACCGGCCGCCGCCCGCCGCCGCCACCTGAGCGCGCCGTCACGGAACCGGAAGCGGCCGCGACCGTCCAATGCGGTCGCGATTTTGGTTTCCCGGGAATGACCATGCACAGCCGATTCAACTTCACGGATATCGCCCAGCACCCGCTGCGCGAACATCTGAACAACGAGTTCCACTCGCGCTCGCCGATCCCGCTCTGCGCCCCGGTGCTGGTCTCGCATCTGGCTTTCCAGCATGACGGATCGAGCGCGCAGGAAGAGCGCGAAAACGTCTTGCGTCTGTGCCAGCCCGGCGCCTGCCGGTTCATTGAAAATTCAGACACGCACATGATGTTCGATGCCGGGACATTCCAGATGCGCTGGGAGCTGCACACCGAGTATTCGATACACCTTCTACCGCCCACTCGTCGCCGGCGAGCCCCTGCACCCGGACAGCACCGCGCTCGATGCGGTATTCCCCGGCTGGTTGTCGGCGATTCCCGGCGAGTTGATCGTCGCCACGCACGTCGAGTTGCGTTCGACGGCCGAGCTTGCGCCCGAGTCGGTTCTGGCCGGGCTCTCGCCGACTTCCGGCCGACCGATGGTCGTCTCCAAGGTGGCCAATGGCGCCGCCTGGGTGTTCACCGATTTCATGTTCGACAACGGCTTCTCGCGCTTCATCCTGCTCGACGAAGCGATGGCCGGCCGCCAGCCCGGCCGCGCCGTGCAGCGCCTGTTCGACATCGAGACCTATCGCATGATGGCGCTGCTCGGCCTGCCGGTCGCCACCGAGGTCGGACGCTGGCTGAACGGCGCGGAAAAACGACTCGCCGAGCTGATGGACCGCATCGGCACGCTGCAATCGCCCGAAGACGAGCGCGCCGTGCTCGCCGACCTGTCGACGCTCGCCGCGGAAGTCGAGAATTCGGTGGCGCGCACGACTTTCCGCTTCGGCGCCTCCTGCGCTTACCACAACCTCGTCCTGCAGCGCATCGACGAATTGCGCGAGATCCGCGTCACCGGCTACCAGACGCTGCAGGGCTGCAGGGCTTCATGCGCCGCCGCTTCCTGCCGGCGATGGCGACCTGCGCCGCGATGGCCAGCCGCCAGGACGATCTTTCCGGGCGCGTCGCGCGCAACAGCCAGCTGCTGCGCACGCGCGTCGATATCGAGCTCGAGCGGCAAAACCAGGAACTACTGGCGCAAATGAACAACCGCGCGAAAGTGCAATTGCGCCTGCAGGAAACTGTCGAAGGCTTGTCGATCGTCGCCATCACCTATTACGGATCGCAACTCGTGCATCACCTCGCGATCGGCGCTGGCCATCTGTTCCCGCGGCTCTTGCCCGACCTCGTCGCCGCCGTCTCGATCCCGCTGATCGCGGTGCTCAGCCTGTTTGCCATCAAGCGCATGCGCAAGGCACTGGCGCTCGAAACGGACGCGGGGCGCTAACACGCCTATCGATCTGTCCTATAATTTCGTTTTTTCCACCTGCGGAACCCCATCATGACTGACGCCCTCTTCGAATCGACTCTCAAGAGCCTGCCCCTGCTCGGCCGCGGCAAGGTTCGCGACATTTACGCCGTCGGCGACGACAAGCTGCTGATCGTCACCAGCGACCGCATTTCCGCTTTCGACGTCATCATGCCCGACGCGATTCCGGGCAAGGGCAAGGTGCTCACGCAGATGGCCGATTTCTGGTTCGAGCGGCTGGCCTACATCATCCCCAATCAATTGACCGGAATCCTGCCCGAGACGGTGGTCGCCTCCGATGAGCGCGAGCTGGTGCGCGGCCGCGCGCTGGTCGTCAAGCGGCTGCAGCCGCTGCCGATCGAAGCGGTCGTGCGCGGCTATCTGATCGGTTCCGGCTGGAAGGATTACCAGGCGACCGGCGCGGTCTGCGGCATCAAGCTGCCGGCCGGCCTCAAGCTCGCGGCCAAATTCCCCGAGCCGATTTTCACGCCGGCAACCAAGGCCGAACAGGGCGACCACGACGAGAACATCTCCTTCGAACAGGCGCAGCGCGATTGCGGCGCGGCGCTGGCCAAAGTGCTTTACGGCACCGGCAAGAACGGCGCGCAAATCGCCACGCAGGCGCGCGATGCGGCCATCGCCCTCTATTCGGCCGCCGCCGATTACGCGCTGACGCGCGGCATCATCATCGCCGACACCAAGTTCGAGTTCGGCGTCGACGCGGCCGGAACCCTGCACCTGATCGACGAAGCGCTGACCCCCGATTCCTCGCGCTTCTGGCCGGCCGACGCCTGGCATGAAGGCAGCAACCCGCCGTCCTTCGACAAGCAGTACCTGCGCGACTACCTCGAGACCCTGAGCTGGAACAAGAAAGCCCCCGGGCCGGCGCTGCCAGCCGAAGTGGCGGCTCGCACCGGTGCCAAATACATCGAGGCCTGCGAAGTGCTGACCGGGCGGAAATTCATCGCCTGAGAACCTTAGGCCGACCGCCGGGTCAACCAAGCGTGGGCGGCTGCGGCCGCCCACTTTATTTTCGCCAAGAGATACGATAATGACCAATGCCCTGCTCGATTTTTCCGGTCTGCCACGCTTTGACGCGATTACCCCGGCCGACGTCCGCCCGGCC
>CAIXAY010000170.1 GCA_903917505.1 uncultured beta proteobacterium
CTCCGGGCAATTGAACGTCGAGACCTACTGCATGGCGATGTCCAAGGTGTACACTTTCGGGCCGACCTTCCGCGCCGAGAATTCCAACACCAGCCGCCATCTCGCCGAGTTCTGGATGATCGAGCCGGAAATCGCTTTCGCCGACCTTTCGGATGACGCGGCGCTCGCTGAAGCCCTGCTCAAATACGTGTTCAAGGCGGTGCTCGCCGAACGCGCCGACGACATGGATTTTTTCGAGGAGCGCATCGAGAATGGCGTGATCGCCAAGTTGCAGGCGATGATCGCCTGCGACTTCGTGCGCATGGACTACACCGAAGCGATCGCCATCCTCGAAAAGAGCCAGGCCAAGTTCGACTACCCGGTCAAGTGGGGCACCGACCTGCAGAGCGAGCACGAGCGTTTCCTCGCCGAGAAACACGTCGGCGGCCCGCTGATCCTGATGAACTACCCGAAAGAGATCAAGGCTTTCTACATGCGCCTCAACGACGACGGCAGGACCGTCGCGGCGATGGACGTGCTGGCCCCCGGCATCGGCGAAATCATCGGCGGCTCGCAGCGCGAGGAGCGCCTCGACGTGCTCGACGCGCGCATGATCGAGGTCGGCCTCAATCCCGCGCATTACGGCTGGTATCGCGACCTGCGCCGCTACGGCACGGTGCCGCACGCCGGCTTCGGCCTTGGCTTCGAGCGCACCATTTCCTACATCACCGGCCTCGCCAACCTGCGCGACGTGATTCCCTTCCCGCGCACGCCGGGCAATGCCAAGTACTAGACGACAGACTCGACCCATGAGCTTGCGCGTCATCATCACCGGCGGCACCTTCGACAAGCGCTACGATGCCATCCGCGGCCAGCTGACATTCCAGGATACGCATCTGCCCGACATCCTCGAGCAGGTGCGCGTGCGCGTGCCGATTGCCCTCGAGTTGAACCAGATGGTCGACAGCCTGGACATGCAGGACGACAACCGCCAGCACATCCTGCGCGCCTGCTGCGAGGCCGGCGAGCAGCAGATCGTCATCACGCACGGCACCGACACCATGGTCGAGACGGCCACGGTCCTCGGCGAGGCCTTCAGCGAGGGCGAAGCGGCGCTCGCCGGCAAGCGCATGGTCCTGACCGGCGCGATGGTGCCGTATTCGGTCTCCGGCAGCGATGCGCTGTTCAATCTCGGCAGCGCGATCATGGCCGCGCAGTTGCTGCCGCCGGGTGTTTATATCGCCATGAACGGCCGCTGCTTCCCCTGGCACAGCGTGCGCAAGAATCGCGTCCTCGGAGAGTTTGAAGGCGAGGCGCTGTAGGATTGAAGTGCAATGACCGCTTCCAGGCGGCGAGTTCTTTCGGACGATTGTCTCTTGGCGACCCAAACCAGCCTGATGGCATTCGAAAGTGCTCCGGCAGTTTAGTGAACCAAGAGCAGCCGCTCGGGGAAACGGTCTATTGGGCAGTAGCCTACCAGCAACAATGATTATTCGGATGTGTTTGGTAACCAGAGAGTGACGGTGGTACCGACACGAGGTGTGGAACGAACGTCAACACTGCC